>CALIIC010000049.1 GCA_938020445.1 uncultured Flavobacteriaceae bacterium
AAAGAAATAGTATCTTTTGAAAGTGTTCTTCTACAGTTAAAGCATCTCAATGGAAAGGATGCCTTTCAAGAAACAAAGCAAGCAATCGAATTCGAAAAAGCTTGTGAAATCCTAGAAAAGTCCGAAGAAGAAATTATGACGACAACCTTTGCAATGAACCCACAGCTTGTTATTAAAAAACTATCAAAACCTTGGATTGATGTGCTATGGTTCAACCGTCCGTTGGAAGAAATCGTACAAGAGGAAGAAGCATCTGAGATTGCCGTAAAATTGAATTATCGCCTATTTGATAAAAACCTTAGCTTTTTTCCGTTAACTGGTTTTAATTACATTCTGAATGAATTCAAAGAAAAAACCACGCCTACGGAACTATGTGCTATGATACTTTCCGAGGATGGTATGGAGGATACGGACGCCGAACTGATTCATCGCATGGTATTGGAGAAAACAAAACAGCTTATTAAGGGAGGCTTTGTGCTATCCGTATAATACGCTCAAATTACAAGATAAACAACTATGCAAACCCAAAACATTGAAAAGGTACTCGCTTCCTTAGGTGTGCGGATAAGCAAGGAGAAGCTCGCTGAAGTACAACATCATCCCAAACAGGGGAGTATAGAATGTTTATCCGACTATTTGGATGCGCTATATATCAATCACCTAATCGTAAGTCTGAAACCCCAACAGTTTGATCGTATCCCGTATCCAGCTATTGCCCATTGTCAAGAATCGGAATTTGAAGACGGATACTTTGTGGTTTTAAGACAGGCCAATAGCGAACAAGTCCAGTACTATCATCCTGATAGGGGAGAGGTTTCGGAGAGCCTTCAACTATTCCAAAAGGTTTGGGACGGGACGGTACTGGTGCTGGAAATCACCGAAGAATCGGGAGAAAGAGACTACGAAGAAGCAAAAAAACGTGATTTATGGAAAAAGAGCGCGTTCTACATCCCAGTCTTCGTCTTCTTGCTTGTCTGCCTGGTTGCTGCTGTAGTGTTTGCCACCTCTGGGGAATGGGCGTTGTCCGTACTTCTTATACCCTTGCTAGCAGGAAGCATTGTTTCTTTTTTAATTGTCAGAAAGGAGTTTGGAAAAAACGACAAATGGTCTCAACGGCTTTGCACGCTGGGCATGGGGCGATCCATTGAAAAAGAAAATTCGTGTGATATCCTGATCTCTTCCAAAGCCTCCAAGCTTTTCGGGTGGTTGCCGCTTGGGGAGTTGGGAATGGTTTATTTTTTTGTTCAACTACTTTTGTATATTACTTTCATATGGGTAGGTCACTCGTATCCGTATACCGCAATTTTTGTCCTCTTTGCGGCGGCGGCTATTCCCATGGTTGTCTTTTCGATCATTTATCAGATTGCAGTGAAGACCTGGTGTACCCTTTGCCTTTTGATACAGGCCTTCGTTCTCATTGAATTGGCCTTGCTATATTTTGGTAATCCAGAATTCATATTTTTCGGGGATGTGGGGCTGGGTGATTTCGTACTTCCAGCATTCTTGGTGGTGGTTGCCATCGCCCTATGGGTTCCTTTGAAATATGGGATGCAGCGGGAACTGGTACATTCAGAAGCGAAAAAGGGCCTCTTTGATTTTAAGTACAATGCCGCGCTTTTCTATGCACATTTGGTGAGCTATGAGCGAAAGGACATGATACCCTTGCCCAACGACATTGTTCTTGGGGATCCAAATGCCCCAATCACTATGACCATGTACAGCAATCCTTTTTGCGAGCCTTGTACAGAACTGTATCCGGAGGTTTTTGCCCTGTTGGATTATTACGGGGAAGAGTTGAATGTTTGTTTACGGTTTTTACCGGGAAAGAAAGCTGGAGATGATAAAGTAGTCTCGCATTTACTTCAAATAAGTGCTTCTGCGAACATACGGGAGGCCATAGAAACCTGGTATGCTACAAAGGAGTATGACCCATGGGCCCAGCAATACCCGAAAGAAGATTTTCCGAAGACAACAAACCATTTAAACGGAGACGAAGCACTTAAAATTCATAAGGAGTGGGCTACGAGCGAAAACATTCGGCATACCCCAATTTTTTATATCAATGGCTATCTTCTAAGAGCACCCTATAAATTAACGGATCTGCAACAGCACATACGGTTTGCTGCCAATAAGTTTGCTGGTGGGTGAGGTAGAATTGTAAAGTTCTTGATTTATGACGGCTAAGACCTTTAGTGGTCACCGAATTAAAAAAAAGACTTGCAGAGGCAGTCTCAAAATACACACAGTGGAAACTACTGTGAGTTCTGCGAAGTTTAAAACTTCACAGGTTTTACCCCAGGAAAGGATTTTCCAGAAACCACCTTCTTTAAAAGAACATCGAATACTGGCCTTTGTAGTTTTAGAGCATCCACTTTGGTTGGCCTATGCCAACCCAGAACGGTACGAAGTTGCAAACTTCGCATAGTTGGGACAAAACAAGGGCCAGCATAGAAGCTACAACTTTGACCTACCGGTTACCATCTGTAACCCAATAGTAACGGGGTTAATAATCAAAAGATAAGTTTGTGGTATTGACCAGTTCCTCTTCAACATTAAGATCAAAATTGAAATTTTGTATTTGCCAAGTATCATCTGGTTTATACAATACAAAAATAAATCTAACAGGCTGTCTTTTATATTTTGCTAAACAACTCACTACTTTATAACTTTCACCAACTTCTGATGTTTTTATTATCTCATACCCTTTGTAATCTCCGAGTAAACCAACAACTCCCGACAAACTCCTGTTTAATGAGTCTTTTTGGTCTTTATCAACGGAATCAATCCAACGATTACTTGAAAATACAAAGTCAACGGCTTTCTCAGGTGTAGCATAAGTTTCATATTGTTCAAAAAACTCTATAACTAACTTTGGAGGTTTCTGATTTACATTAGTTATATTTTTATTGAAACCAGAGAATTTGAATACGCAGCGAAGCGCTTTATACAAATGCTTTAATTTTGTAACTTCTTG
>CALIIC010000050.1 GCA_938020445.1 uncultured Flavobacteriaceae bacterium
CCTTAAGAATCGCTTCTTACGCATTTCCCGAGGGTCGTTCGAGCTCAATTGGCTCAACATACCAACAGGCTTGTATAGTTTAAAATGTATGTTTTTGTTTTGCATAATTTACCCGAAAATGTAGCAGGTACGCCTACCTTAAAGTATTGAATTTATCCTTGAAAATGACAAACTACCATGTCCATTCGGCCTACAAAAGAAAGAACTCTGCAGGAATTTGCTTGATATCTTTGGCAATTGCCTGAAGTTCCTGGTAATGATCTTTCATATCCTCATTAGGAATGGTGTAATTAAAATTTCGATGACGCCAAAAGCACATGGCAGAAGCAGCATACAAAGTCATTGTTTTAAGTGCGCTCTTTTCGGATTCCTGCAAAGGAGACTCCATGTTATAGCCCTTTAGAAACCATTTCATTTTGGTACGATCAATTTGTTTTCCTTGGGAGCATAGCCCTACAATAGTCATCCCGATATCAAAGACACGATAATAATAGGCCGCTTCCTCAAAATCCATAATACAAGCAGTATTCGTAGTTTGGTCAATAATAACATTACTATGAAACAAATCACTATGAATCAATGATTTAGGAAGTTTTTTGGTAAGTATTGGTTTTACTATTTTTTCAATATTGGCCAACCAAACTGCAAAGGGTGTTTCTGCGGCATACCGCTGAACTTCCTTAAATGTTTCGATGCCATATCCCAACCGGGTAGGAAGGTACTTTGGTGGTGGTATTTGATGCAATCGCGCCAATTCTCCTCCAGTGAATTCTAGTAATTCGAGGGATAAATTTTCAAGAATTTCACCTTCCAAGAACTCCTTGACCATGACGGGTTTTGTTTTATAGGTGGTAACCAATTCTTGTTTAAGACTTTTGACCACGACCGAAGTTTTAAACCCGGCGACCCGTAAATAGTCTAATAACCGGGCCAAGTTTTCCGCTTCTTCAAACGATTTCTGCTCGCAAATGGTAAGTACATAGTCCCTCGTTGGTGTTTTTACCAAGAAATTACTGTTTTCCGAACCACCGCTGAGCAGCTGAAAATCGGTCACTTTTACTATACCATAGGACGCAAGAATTGCGATAACCTCCTTAAGAAGCAGCGTTTTAGATTTATTCATTGCTCATTTTTAGCTCCCAGTTATTTTCCATGGCGGCCAAGAGTGCTTCCTCCAAATGGGCATGATCACAGCTATACCTTTTTTGGCAGCGTTTTTTTGCCTCTTCGATTGATGGGTGTGTTGCAGCTATTGGCAAGGTTGGCGTTCCCAAGGCGGCAGCAATAACTTCAGGGAATTTTGAAGGATGTGCCGTATTTAGGCATACCATTTTTTTGCCCGTCAATTGTTCCGATAACGCATCAACAGCTACGACGGCTACGGCCCCATGGGGATCTAAAAGATACTGCTCCGTTTGGTAGACATCGCGAATTACAGATAATGTCTGGGCATCGGTGGCGCTATAGGATAAAAAGCCTTTGCTGTACAATTCAAATGTTTCCTGGTCGAACTGTAGGTTTCCGGTTTGTTTAAATTCTGTAATCCAGTGCTTTATTTTGGTACCGTCCATGCCTGTTTGAAAATACAGAAATCGCCAAAAATTATAGGGTATTAGAATGTCTATTGCCGAAGAAGGCGTTTCGTAAATTGCTTCTTTTTTGAACTGTCCTTTTGAAAAAATACGGTGCAAGCAGGCATTTCGATTATTCGCGACCACAAACGTACCAACCGGCAGACCCATGTTTCGGGCGAGTCCACCAGCACAGAGGTTCCCAAAAGCTCCTGATGGCACTGTCATATCGATAACGTCTCCTACCTTATCTACCACTTGCAAATAGCCATAGATGTAATGCACGGTTTGCATCATCACCCGTCCCCAATTAATGGAATTCACACTTGAGAGCTTTAATTTCTCCTTAAAGTCTTTGTTTGCGTACAGTTTGGCGATGACGAGATCTAAGTCATCTCCTCCGTCCGGGCAATTGGAAACCGCCACGGGATAAATGTTCGTATGGGGCAAGGTGGTCATTTGGCGTTCTTGTTCCTCCGTAATAAACTCCTGCGGGTATAATACCCAAGCATCTAAACTTGCTTTCCCAGCAGCAAAATATGCAGTGGCGGGCCCGGTATCCCCCGTTGTGGCAACAACGATTGACAAACGTTCGTTTTTCCGTTTCAGAAAGAAGTCCACCAAATTTACCAAAAAAGCAAGACCAATATCCTTAAATGAAAGGGTAGGGCCGTAAAACAGTTCCATGATGTAGGTATGCTCTCTAGAACGCAGTGGATGCAAAGGAATTACCGTCTCTTTTTCAAAGGGGGCATATGCCTCGGCAAGCAGGGTTTTCAATTCATTTGCACTCATCACTGTTGAATCAATGAATAACGACAACACTTCGAAAGCAAGTTCGGTATAAGGCAAGTCTTTCCATTTAGCCAACTGTGCCTGGGAAAAAGTAGGAAGGTGTTCGGGGACATAAAGCCCTCCGTCGCCAGCAAAACCATCTAAAATAGCGGTTTCAAAATCTACTGGTTTGGTACCTCCTGTGGTGCTTAGATATTGTATCATGTTACTTTTTTAATTGATCATACACCGCTTTTGTAATCATAATATCTTGTACGGCGACCCCAGTGAGATCGGCAATGGTTATCTGTTGGTCATTGGAACGCTGTAGGGCTTTATCTTGAAGGGCGGTACCCAGTTCTATCACATTTCCTGTTTGTATCGCTCCCGCTTTTACCGCCTGAAATACTTCCCCACGGCTACCACTCTGAGGTATACTATCGGCAATAACGAGGTCTGCTTTTCCAAGCAAAGCTGCTTCCAATTCTTGTTTGTCTGAGGTATCAGATCCTACTGCCGTAATATGTGTCCCTACTTGAATATCTTTAGCGAAGAGCAAAGGAGCTTCTGAAGGCGTCGTAGTAACGATTAAATTACAGTTAAGGGCGACTTCGGCGGGAGTGTCGGCACTATGTATGGTGAAATCGTTTTTCAGTTCGTCTTTGAAACGAAGGATATTTTCAGGACTTCTTCCCCATACCCAGACGGTTTTACATGGGGTATGTTCTTGAAGGTACTGCAATTGCAATCGTGCCTGAATTCCGGTACCGATGATTCCAATTGCCTTGAGCTTTTTGGGTGCGAAGTATTTGGCGACCAGGGCACCGGCTGCGGCAGTTCGTATATCGGTTAAAAAACCTTCATCCAACAACACTGCCACGGGCTTGCCTGTTTGTTGGTTGAATAATAGCATCATTCCATTACTAGAGGGCAATCCAAGTTTGGAGTTTTCATAGAAACCAGAAGCAATTTTGATGACATAGTACGGGTCGTTTTTCACGTAGCCATATTTGATATGTACATCGCCGGGGGGATCTTCGAAGAGCAATTCTCCGACTGGCGGTACTACGGTTAAGCCATTGCTATATTGAATAAAACCTTCTTTCATTGCAGCGGTCACGTCAATGTGTTTTAATAATGTTCGAATTTCCTTTAAGGATATGATTTCAGCCATTCTTTACCAATTTTTAATTCCATATAAAAACCTCCATACATCTTTTAAATCAATACTGTATTGATTTAAGGTATATGGAGGTTCCATAGCAAGTCATTTTAATTTCCCGATTTCTTCCTTAAGTTAGAAATTAAAAGGCAACGCAAAGTTGCAGCTAGGTATAAAGATACGTATTCTAAGGAGAAATTGTACTTGCCAAACCAAGCCTTTTTAGAAAGAACTTTCCAGGTTCTCTAAAACAACATGCAACTATTAAAATGAAAAAAGGTAGGTGTCGTGTAACCTTTTCTAGTTTTAGGATTCTATAGGATAATCAGCGTATTGAATATGAACATCCTTCAAAAACACACACCATGAAAAACTACCTTCCATTACAACTGCTACTGGTTTTTATCATTTGCAGCGCATTCAGCTGTTCGCAATCACCTTCTTATGACTTGGCTATTGAAAACGTATCTATTTTTGATAGTAAGAACAAAAGTGTTTCCCATCACAAGACCGTATTGATAAGTGGCGATTCCATTGCGGCCATATTGACCAACACCGATCCATTCAAGGCCAAGAGGTCTATTGATGGCGGGGAGCGCTTACTGATTCCCGGTCTCATCGATACTCATACGCATTTAATAGGGAACTATGGAGCAGACGCTGATAGTCCGGAAACCTACCTCGCAGATGATGGTATAAAAATGCTCCGGGAATTGAGCTCACATCATTACCTCGCGCATGGGGTGACGACGATTATTGACATGGGCCAGCCTGAAACATGGATGGAACATACCTTGGCCTGGCAAAAGAATCCAGCACCGGAGTATCCCAATGTTTTTATTTGCGGAGGCTCTATGGTTACCGATGAAGACCGGTGGCAACCCGCCCATCATATCGAAGTAAAAAATCCGGAAGATGGTCGAAGAAAAGTGCGGGAATACGCCAAAATGGGCTTGAAATACATGAAACTGTATCGAAAACTCCAAAAACCGGATTATGAGGCCATGGTCGATGAGGCCGGGAAGCAAGGAATCCTAATAAACACACACGTAGATAACAATGTGGTGACCATTCAAGAGGCGATGGACTATGGTGTTCGAAACTTTGAGCACTTTTTCACGGTAACTCCCAGCGTACTGTCTTATGATACTGATTGGCCGCTTATGAATGAAAAGTATAACATACGTATGACTTCTAGTATTGATCAGTTTACCGCTCAAATGGTTTTCTTTTTTGGCTATATCAAAGACCACCCGGAGTTCGATACCAAATTGAATGTATTGTTTGAAAGTATGGCGGCGAAGGGTGCGAACTTGAGCACCGCTTTAAACGTATTGGCTTCGTCAGCAGGAAAAAGCGATTTTTTCACTTCATTCGAGTACTATCCGATCCGTAAAACACCCGATTTGGGATACTCGGATGCTCAGCAGAAAGATTTAGAAGATACTTATGAGGCCATGATGTACTACATAAAAAAAGCGCATAATGCGGGTGTGAAATTACGAATAGGAACAGATTGCCGTTTTGGGGGAAGGGCATTGCTATCCGAAATGATGTTGTTGTACAAGGCCGGAATCCCGATGGAAGATGTTTTGCAAATCGCGACCTTAAACGGTTATGAGTCCATGCGCCTTGAAGGGGAACGTGGTAGTATTGAAATAGGTAAAAAAGCAGATTTGGTGCTATTTGATAAAAATCCTTTTGATGATTACAAAAACATCTTGTCAGATAAGACTATCATCAAAGATGGGCAGGTGTTTCATTTAAAAAAGTCCATAGGGCACGAATTAAAAGAAACCCTTGCATTTCAAGGGGTAGAAAAGGGGTTGGAATGGTTTGAGGAAAAGAAAACGGATGATACCTATGGCCCTGTTATCAAAAGTGAAATGAAAAACACCGTGAAAGAGCTGATGGGCGGGGGGAAAGCTGATGAGGCCATAGCTGCCTATGAGTTGTATTCAAAACTATTTCCGGACACAAAGATGCAAATAGATGGAATCGCCATTACAAATATGATATATGCCCTTATTCGGGAAGGAAATGAAACAAAGGCCAATAAACTTTATCATTTCGCGGATGAAAGTTTTCCCGATGCCCAAAAATTTATGGGACTCCACCTGTTTATGACACTGATGGAGAAAGGTATTGTTGCCGCAGAAAAGGAGTTTGAGGAACATCGCTCCGATACCGCTTATACCATTGATGAGAATGAGTTGAACGGGGTAGGCTACCTACTGATTCAGAAAGAAAAACTGCAAGAGGCCATTGCGATCTTTAAAATAAATGCAAGCGCATTTCCCGAGTCGTGGAATGTGTATGATAGCCTTGGCGAAGCATACCTTAAAGCCGATAACAAACCATTGGCCATTAAAAACTATCGAGAATCTATTCGTCTAAATCCTGAGAATACCAATGGTATCGAAGTCTTACAAAAACTGGGGGTCAAGTAATTCAGGAGCGCGTCGGATACTTGGTTTGCACGAAGTTGATACTTGAATTTGCTATGTACGAGCGATGCCTTTTTTGTAAGCACAACAACAGCAAAACTCCTATGCGTGAATACCTTTCTTTGAATAGAAGAACTTTTATAAAACAAACGGGACTCGGTACCCGTGACGGCCTTGACCTCTATAAGAACCTGTATCATGTAAAAGAAAAAGCACAAAATGGGGCTTCAACTATATAAAATGGAGGATACGATGGAAAAAGCGACATTGGAAACCACTATTTTATCGCAATAATTTAAGTACATTCGATTTGAATACCGCCCCTACGGGAATTGTATGTTCGTGTATATAGATTCGGTTGCCTTCAATACTTTTAATATGCCGAACTGCTACCGCAAATGATTTATGCACTTGAAGAAACTCGTTAGTAGGCAACAACTTTAATAAATCAGCTATTTTCTCCCGAACCGTAATCGTTTCGGCTTCCGTCACTACTTTGGCGTAATTCCCGGCAGATTCAATAAACAAAATATCTCTCAATACTACCTGGGTATACTTCTTGTTGGAGCGCAGAAAAATAGTTGCGGGGGCCGAATTGCCATTTTCGCTAACTGCGTTATTAGTAATTCCCGTATTTGAAATAGCCTTGTTGACCGCCTTTAAAAAGCGTTCGAAACCAAAAGGTTTGAGCAAGTAATCGGCAATGTTTAGCTCATATCCTTCCAACGCGAATTCTTGATAGGCCGTGGTCACGATCACTTTTGGTGGGGTCGATAGACTCTTAAGAAAATCGAATCCTTTTAATTTTGGCATGTTTAAATCAAGAAAAATTAGGTCGACCCTATTGCTGCTGAGGAATTCGATCGCCTCAAGTGCGTCATAGCAGTTTTTCTCTAAGACCATATTGGGTAGAAGTGCACAGTACCTCTCTATAATACCATGTGCTATGTGCTCATCATCTATTATTATATACCTGGTCATAGTGTTTCCAAAGTTAAAATAGCCTTATAAGTAGTATCGGTTACATCAAACGATAATGCGTGTTTTTTAGGATAAACCAAGGCCAGTCTACGCTTTAAATTTTTTAAGCCTATACCAGCTTGTTCTGAGGTTTGTGTTGGGTCATAGTTGTTTTCAACGGAAAAATGAATTTCTTTCTTCGTATTTCCTAAATGAATGGATACAAAGGCGTCTTGCTGCATGTTTTCTACCCCGTGTTTAAAAGCGTTCTCTAAAAGTAAGATAAACAATAATGGCATTACCGTGCCTTCTTCGTTTTGCAAAGCGGTCGTGAATTGAATCGTAATTTCCTTGTGGTACCGCATTTTATGTAGCGCAATATAGTTTTGTAAATAAGCAACTTCGTCAACAATTGACACCCATTTTTTTTGACCTTCATATATACTATACCGCATCATATCGGAAAGTTTCAAAATCAATGCCTGTGCTTTTTTAGGGTCTTCTTCGACCAGACCGTATAGGTTGTTAAGGGTATTGAAAAAAAAATGGGGATTCACCTGGCTTTGTAAATGCAATACTTCGGTCTTTTTCTTTTCGGTTTTAAAACGTAAGGCGGATCTCAATTGCCAAATAAGCCAACTAAGTATGAAGAAGAAAAAAACGAATACCAAAATTCCAAGTAAGAACTCTACGAGGTCGTTATCATTCTTAAGCAATACCAACTGCCCTTCAGGGGTCATCTCGGTACGAATAGCATCTACAAGCAAGCCTATGAACAGCATTGCGATGATGCCTGCAAACCATTTAAAAAAGAGCGGAAAATGAACCGAAACGTTCGATAAATAGGGTTGTTTACTGGTTTGTTTCAAGTGTTTGTTCCAAAAAACAACCAAAGCAATAGCAATGCATACAAACAGTATGAAAAGTAATTTTTCGAGGAATAGCGATTCAATGATGCCTCCTATGGCAAGTAAGAACAGCCAGGCTGTGAATACCCAGATTTCTTTGGTTTTCCATATTTCTATCCCTTGGGTTGGTTTTCGTCTTTCTACCATCCAAAAAAACGGAACATAGGCTAATAGCACGATTGGGGTATAGAAGAACAATCCGCCGGTATTTATGAGTCCAACAGAAATTAAAAAAGCCCCGTTTGCCAAAAATGAAAAGGCCAGAAACAAGGTGGTGAGGGGGCGTCTATTTTTCGAAATCCATGACATAGACATCAATATTATGCATATAAACCGGAGCATCCAAAAAAGTTGATAAACGGTTATAAGGGTGTTGCGAACACTAAGAAAAGTGGGATAAACTTAGTTGTTATACTGGCCAATGGCCTTGTTCACTGCTAGAACGACTTTCATCACATTTTTTTTCACTTCACTGGCTTCTGCGATAGGTTTGTCTAAACTAATATGCACTACAGATGAACAGCTTACAGATTACCGATCTCTCAAAGACATATAATAATGGGGTGAAGGCCCTAGATGCTATCTCCTTGGATATTCCCAAGGGAATGTTTGGTCTTTTGGGGCCTAACGGTGCAGGAAAATCGACCTTGATGCGAACCATTGCAACCTTGCAGGAAGCAGATGAAGGTTCTATATTTTTAGGGGAAACCAACGTGCTGAAAGAAAAAGAAACGATTCGAAGGCAATTGGGATATCTGCCTCAAGAGTTTGGTTTATACCCCAAGGTGTCGGCAGAAAAACTATTGGGGCATTTAGCTGTTTTGAAGGGAATCGGGAATTCGAAAAATCGAAAGGAAGTGGTAGAAGCCCTTTTGCATAAAACAAATCTTTACGAACATCGAAAAAAGAATTTGGGCACGTATTCAGGAGGGATGAAACAACGCTTTGGAATTGCACAAGCCTTGCTTGCCAACCCCTCTTTGATTATCGTAGACGAACCCACTGCCGGCCTGGATCCGGCGGAACGTAATAGGTTTTACAACTTGTTGAGTGAATTGGGAGAGCACGCCATTGTTATTCTGTCGACCCATATCGTAGAGGATGTAAAAGAACTTTGCACGAATATGGCAATCATCAACAAGGGGCAAGTATTGTTTCAAGGAAGCCCTACGGCCGCAATAAACCAATTGGAAGGAAAGGTCTATCGAAAAACGATCAAAAAACACGAATTGGCAGATTATAAAGAACGCTATACGGTCATCGCCGAAAAGTTTTTTATGGGCGAATTAATGGTGCACATTTTAAATGAAGGAACTCCCGGACACGGATTTACAACAATAGGGGCAGACCTTGAGGATGTCTATTTTTCATGGATCTTCGGAGGAATCAAACCAGGCTTTACCAATTAGTATTCTACGTTACATTTTTTCAACCAAAAACCGATTAGACATGTTATTTGAATTCTTCAGATTTGAACTCCTTTACCGCGCAAAACGCGCAGATACCTACCTATATTTCCTAGTGCTCTTTCTATTTTCGGTGGTAGCGGTCGATTTTTTATATGAAGGTACCCTAGATCCCATAAAAAGAAATGCGCCGGTCGTAATTGCCCGAACTATGGGGATTGTCTCTGCCTTATGTATGCTTCTTATTTCAATGATTATGGGCGTGCCGATTCTCAGGGACTTCAAGTATGAAATACAAGCAATCTTGTTTGTAAATCCGATAAGGAAACGCGATTATCTGTTCGGGCGTTTTTTAGGCTCTTTTTTAATCTTGTTATTCATTTTCTCCGGACTCCCATTGGGAATGATGTTGGGGGATCAAATGCCTTGGCATTCACCAGAACAACTTGTGCCTTTTCAAATAGGGGCCTATTTGGTGCCATTTACATTGTTGGTGTTACCAACGCTCTTTTTTGCAGGAGCCCTCTTTTTTGTTAGTGGCGCTCTGAGCAGAAAATTGCTGGTGGTGTATACCCAAGGGGTCGTGTTTTTAATGCTGTATTTAGTGTTCTTTCAACTTGTCAAAGGCCCCGATAATACATGGGTAGTTTCGCTTTTGGAACCTTTCACCTTTCAAACCATTGGATTAGAGACCCAATACTGGAGCGTAAATGATAAAAATATGCTATCGGTTCCTTTTAGCAACGTACTTCTTTTCAATAGGATGGGATGGATTACTATTGGAGTACTTGCCCTTTTGGTCGGTTATGCTCGTTTTCGATTTACGGTTAAAAAGAACCGCAAACAAGCTAAACGTACGGTACAGAAAGAATCCGAAGCACTACGGAAACCTACTAAAATACCCTTGTCAGCGGTATGCCAAACAAATTCTAAAGGAGGTAGTTTTGGCGTTATTTGGAAAAATAGCCTGTTTTACTTCCGCACTGTTTTTTCGGAAATGCCTTTTTGGGCAATGGTCATCTGTGCAGCTGGTATAGTACTCATTAGTTCGATCAACTTGGGAACTGCTTTTGGCGTAGATAGCTATCCTACCACCTATATAATTGTAGGGGAGTTGGTTGAAAATACAATGCTGTTTTTTTTATTGATCATCGTTTTTTACTCGGGAGAACTGGTATGGCAAGAAAGAGATATAAACGCACAGCATATAAGTGATACCATGCCTATTTCTGATTTTAGCATCTTGACCGGGAAATTTCTAGGGTTGGTCATGACGTTTACCGTGCTGATCTTGGCAATGATTGTAGGCGGAATAATGTTTCAGACTTCCATGGGCTATTATAAATATGAATTGGACGTATACTTGTCAGGCTTCTTTGTAGAGATTTTTCCCTATCTATTTCTTTTGTCCGTTGTTTGCTTTTTCTTTCAAGTGGTCATTAATCACAAGTTTTTTGCCCATATTATTATAATCATTTTTGTTTTTTCTGCCACGATTCCCTTGAAGTTAAAAGGTATAGACCATGGGCTGTATTCCTTTGGAGGTAACGACCTTGGTGGGTATTCCGATATGAACGGATATGGACACTTTTTGGAACCCTACCTCTGGTTTAAGGCATATTGGATTGCCTTTGCGGTACTGCTGTTTCTTTTGGCGGTCGCTTTGCGGGTCAGAGGTACATCAACCCGTTTTCCGAGACGTATCAAGCAAATCCCGGCTCGTTTTACGAAACCTATAATTCGAATTGCAGCGGTGGCATTTATCCTATTTATAAGTATTGGTTGTTACAATTTTTATAATACAAACATATTGAACACCTACGCTTTTCAATCAACCGAAAACCAACATCGGGCAGCGTATGAAAAGACACTCAAGAAGTTCGAGTACCTACCACAGCCAAAAATAGTAGCCGTAAACATACAACTAGCGCTCTATCCATCTGAAAGGGAGTACGATGCAGAAGGGTATTTTGTACTTGTAAACCCCCATGAAAAACCCATTAATGAAATACATATTCAGAAGCTGCCAACAGAAGAAGTGGCCTACGAGTACCTGAATTTTGAGGGAGGAGCGACCAGAGATCATGCCTATGACAGCTTTGATTACCTAATTCACAAACTAAAAAGACCATTGAACCCGGGCGATTCCGTGAAAATGAACTTCAAGCAAACATTTAAAACGAAGGGTTTTAGTGAAGATCAGGGCAATAACGTGGTCTACAACGGTAGTTTCTTTACCAATTTCCATTTTCCCACATTAGGGTATACCAACGATATTGAGTTGGTAGATTCGAAGACCCGTCGAGAGAACGGTTTGGGACCAAATGCAGGATTCGCATCAAGAGATGACACAAACGCAGTTCGTACCGGTAGGAACGATGGAGACGGAGAAGAGATACATTTTGAAATGACCATAGGCACTGAGTCCGACCAAATCGCCGTTACCTCGGGACGGCTGGTACGCAAATGGCAAACGAACGATCGCAATTATTTTCACTACAAGGCGACTCAACCGATGTCCCATTTTTATGCCATGCTTTCGGCAAAGTACGAGCTTGCCCAACAACAATGGGTCGACTTGGAAAATAGGGTAGAAACACCTGTTGATCTCGAAATCTATTTCCACAAAGGGCACGAATACAATTTAGATCGAATGATGAAGGGAATGAAAGAATCACTGGCCTATTATTCGAAACATTTTGGTAAATATCAATACCAGCAGCTACGTATCGTAGAAGTTCCCAATTATCGAAAGCGGGCACAGTCGTTTCCCAACACGGTTCCTTTTTCAGAGGACATTGGTTTTATTCTGGATATTGATGACCAGGAAGATGTTGACATGGTCTTTTTCGTAACGGCGCACGAGGTTGCCCATCAATGGTGGGGGCATCAGGTAAACGCGGCCAACGTACAGGGGAAGGCAATGATCTTGGAATCCTTGGCCCAATACAGTGCGTTTATGGTCTTTAGAAAAAACTTCCCCAAAGAAAAAACACTGCAGTTAATCGCATCGCAACGGGACCGTTATTTAAAGGAAAGAGGGCGTGAAAAACAACATGAAATGCCCTTGTCTTTGGTGGATAGAAGGCAAGATTATGTGCATTATGAAAAAGGTCTTTTAAACCTGTATGCTTTTCAAGACTACGTTTCGGCGGACAGCTTAAATACTGCTTTGGCTCGTTTTGTAAAAGACTGGAACAGTTTCAGCGGGGCAAAGAAAACCAAGACTTCCCGGTATCCGACTACAGTTGACCTAATCGATTATTTTCGGGCCATAACTCCGGATAGTCTGCAATACACGATTACAGACCTATTTGAAACGGTCACCCTATATGACAATAAAATCAAGACTGTGACACAAAGGGAAGTACGCCAAGGGCATTACAAACTAAGTATTGAAATTGCCGCCTTAAAATACCGAGTAGATGAAAAGGGGGAAGAAAATGTTGTTCCAATCGACGATTGGGTCGATATTGCCGTGTTTTCTGAAGAGAATGCGGACCCTATCTACTTAAAAAAGCATCGAATTACAGCTGATAATATGCATATTGAAGTTGTTGTTGAAGAACGGCCATTGAAAGTGGTCATAGACCCTTTTTATAGGTTGATGGATACGGATGTCGATAACAACGAACAAGAAGTACACTAGCGATTATTTTTCATGCCAAATAGTACTCTGGGAATACGAAACGGGTAGATGCAATAGCGGTATAGTAGCAGGATAACAGGTAATGAAGTGCCGATAAGGAGGCCAATTTTCAGGGGTATTGAAGTGTTGAGGGCTATAATGTAATATCCAAAAATCACCAATACGGTTTGATGCAGGATGTAAAAGGGATAGATCCCTTCGGTTAATAGACGTAACAAACGACTTTCTTTGTTGAACCAAACCTGTCCGTATCCCAATGCGGTAATCACGAAGGTCCAACCGAGTAAGGTGCTTACGGTATACCATAGGTTCCATCGCGTCGGTATTGAAAAGAATTTAGAAGCAATCGAGCTCGGTAAAAAATAGTACCCATAAAATGTGAGTACCGTAACCAACATGACAAGGGCATTGCGCTTTCTGTACTTCTTTAAACAATCCCATAATTCCGGTGTGGAGGCCATCACGAGGCCGGCAACAAAGAAAAAACCATAGAATAAAGTAGATGAGAGGTTCAGAATATCTTTGGAATCTTCCGGGAAATACACTTTTGAAATTAATTTGAGGAAGAGTAGGGGAAGTACCCACGTGAACATGCCCACTTTAAAATGACCAATGCGCACTAGTAGGCTCTTAAAACAAATAGACCTGCTTGATTTAAGAAAAAGAATGAGGGGGATACAGATCACCGATATGTAAAATAGGTTTTCAATAAACCATAAGTGATTTACGTTGAGATGGTCTAAAATATGACGGTAAAAAGTACCATATGAATGATGCACATCAATATGCTCATAATAAGTTTGAGGTGGTACAATAATAAATACGCCAAAGACCAAAGGGATGAGAAGTCGCCTACTTCTTTCTTTCAAGAATTGAGACCATCTTCTATTGGAAAAGGCATAGGCCGTTCCCGCACCCGATATAAGAAACAATAAGGGCAATCGAAATTGTTCAAAGAAAACCATGACATCATCCAACACCTTACTAGATGTATTGTTCATGATATGAAAATCATCGCCATTAAATGGCATTCCGACATGATGTAGGTATACCAGCGCAATGGCAATGACACGCCACCAATCTAAATCGAACCGTCTCTTTTGAAGCTTTAGCTGCATAAAATTGAACTGTTTTGCACAAATGTAAGCGCAGTCGGGACCCAAAAATGGTAGA
The DNA here is from genome assembly GCA_938020445.1 of uncultured Flavobacteriaceae bacterium. Lineage (GTDB taxonomy): Bacteria > Bacteroidota > Bacteroidia > Flavobacteriales > Flavobacteriaceae > Pelagihabitans. The sequence continues at coordinate 14,051 of CALIIC010000050.1, forward strand.
AGTGATGAATGACAAGGCGAAGTGATGACGAACAAGGTAGCTAGTCGTTCTTTTTGAAGAGGGAATTAAAATGAGGGATGTTGGCGCGCGACACGGGTATTTTTCCGGAGACGTTCGTAATAGTGAGTTCGTACCCCTGCGCATTGCCCTTTAATTTTGTTATATAAAAAATATTTACAAGGTATGAGCGATGTGTTTTGCATATATGATTTTGCCCTATAAAATGTCGTTCAAACGCTTTCATGGACATTCGTATCAACCGTTTCTCCAGTTCCTCTTTGGAGGTTGTATAGACCTCGATATAATTCCCTTCTACCTTTGCAAAAACGAAATCGGCAAGCAACAGTTCAAAGCTTTCGGTCGAAATAGGGGTGGAAATTTTAACGATTCCCATGTCATTTTCCGAAGTACTTTTAAGCAGTAGTTTCTTCGCGCTATCGGCATATTTTTTAAATAGTCTTTCTAAGTTTAAAGGCAGTAGAATAAAGAGCAACAAGGTACCTACAAGAAATGTATTTCGTATTTCTTCCCATAAATAGGTGAAGGACCAATTATCGGGGTTGTTGTAAATTAAATCGCGTAGCAAAAAGCTTCCTATGCCTACCAACAGCAGCAGCAAGGAGAGGTGAAATAATTCCTTCCCCAAGGTCCAGGCGCTGTCGTTTTTGATACGAAGGTGTAGTAAAAATAAATAGAGTACTCCAATGATAAAGGAGCTTGCCGCGTGGATAATGCAGATCCAGAAATAGGGAAGCCGATGTTCCATTCTGTTCACCTCGAAGGGTTCAAAAAAATAACTAAAGGCAAAACTCCCAATGAAAACGGTCCCCAGTAACAGTAAAATAGGCCGTTTGTTCACATAATAGAACGGGTAGGGTCTTTGAAGATAGGTTTTGATCTTTGAAATCATTCGGTCGGAAAAGAGCTATTCGAATGCTTCAAATGTAACCCAAACGAACGTGAAAAAATAGCCATCGGCATTTTTGCAATACCATAGAAGCGATTTCTTTGAAAGGCATCATTTTTTCGGCGGTGCTTTTTTTAGTTCCTATAACCTACATTCCCGGGCTGTCAAGGTTACAGAAGACGGTTTTTTAAACAGTATTGAGTATAAACTAAGGTCCATTGGGTACTGGGAGCAGTTGACCAGGGGTTTCACACTTCAGCAAAAATCTCCATAATTTAATACCGTGTGTTTGAAAGGTCTTTGGATACATTTCGATTTATTGACAATTATCAAAAAAAACCGTTTTTCAGATAAAATTCCAGTTTTCCTTGTGAAGTAAGACCTTCTTTTCGTAAAATTGGAAGCTGCCTACGACCTAATTCCAACGATTTTCAACCTAAGGAAAACCCAAAATAGTTGTGGAACGCAATAGTACTAAAACAGTCCTATGATTTTAATAGACCTTATCAATTCCATTAGCCCCATAAGTAAAGAGGCGCAGGTTGATTTACAAAACATGTTAGTCCCAAGGTTTGTTCAAAAAGGTACAATGCTCTTGACTCAGGGAGAAGTCTGTGCTCATTTGCATTTTTTGGAATTTGGTTTCGCGCATCAATTTGAATGGAAAAAAAAGCAGAAACAATCGAATTATTTTTGGGAACAACACAGTTTTATTGCCCATAGTGTATCCTTTCTCACACAAACCCCCTGTTTGGAAAATATTGAGATACTCGCAGACAGTAAAATTCTCAGCATTTCCTATGAAGATTTACAAAAAATGTACGCCCTTTACCCTGAGTTCAATGTTTTTGGTAGGTTAATGGTTGAAAAATATTTTGTTGAATTGGCAAATGTAGGAGCACTGATCAAAATTAAGCCCGCCCACAAACGATATGAAAAGCTGTTTGCCGAACGACCCCAATTATTTCAACAAGCATCTTTGGGGCAAATTGCTTCTTATCTTAATGTATCAATAGAAACGCTTAGTAGAATTCGCGGCGCCTAAAATAGAAGTCGCGTTCACATTTAGTATATGCTTTAAAAATTACAGAGGATTCCTTAAAATAGGGCTGCTTTTGAGTTTGGTGGTATTTAAGGAACCCCAATAAAAAGGTATATAAGCTATAACTAGAAAGTGTTCGATTTTGTTTGAAATTGTTTTTACCACCAAATGCCCTTTTTTATAAGTGCTGTAATATTATGGAGTTTTATTAGATTTTACATAGGCATCCTCAATTGCGCTTTGGAATACAGTAAAATCGTCGAAATTGATCAATGGTTCCGAACAGGTGTATCGTGAAAAAGTCGCGCGTTTTTTTAGGGTGGAGGAGAATCGAATAAGCCTTCTTCAAAAAACTTCGTACGGGTTATTGGGAAACAAAAAAATATGAATTACAGTTAATATTCTTGGTCGCTCCCAATGGTATTATCAAATTTGGAACTATCTTTAAAGCACCTATGAATGTTGAAAATCAACTCTTATTCCTGTTCAGTGCTATTGGTGCTTTAAATGGATTTTTATTAAGTGGTTATTTCGCATTTTTTACCAAAAGCAATAGCCGATCCAAGTATTTCTTATCGGCCCTTTTATTTGTGGTAAGTGTACGAATTTTAAAATCCGTTTTCTTTTTCTTTAATCCGGGCCTTTCCCAGGGTTTTATTCAAATCGGGCTTTCGGCACTGGTTTTGATCGGTCCTTTACTGTTTCTTTATGTACGGGATGTGCAAAATACTGGAACAAAAAAAGGTTGGATTCTCCATGTTGTTCCTGTATTTGTTTTTATAACCGTTTTAGGAGTCCTCTACCCGTATATAAGTAACAGACACATATGGCGGACCTATATTATAACGGGTATTTATTTTTTCTGGTTTCTGTATATGATCTTTACAGGATTTCTTTTAAAAGATTTGCTAAAGAAGTGGGTTACTAGAAGTGGTCGCTTACACACGACCGAAATTTGGACTCTTAGTGTTTATATTGGTATCTTCTTTATATGGTTGGGGTATCGTATTGGTTCATTTACCTCCTATATCGTAGGGGCCTTATCGTTTTCTTTTGTCTTCTATCTTTTACTGCTCTTTTGGTTTTTTAAAAGGACTAAAAAAACCTTGTTTTTTGAGGAAAAGCCCAAGTACGCCAGTAAAAAAATCACCAATAGCGAGGCAGAGGCGTTTGGGGCGAAATTGGCGGCTACAGTTGCCAAAGATGAGTCGTTTAAGAACCCGAACCTTCGCCTAAGGGAAGTGGCGGAGGCCTTAGGTGTTTCTCCACATTATTTATCCCAGTATTTAAATGACAACCTGGGGAAGAGTTTTTCCGCCTATATTAATGAATACCGGGTAGCAGCTGCAAAAACGCTTTTAAAGACTGCCGATCATTTTACGACCGAAGCCATCGGGAATGAATGCGGTTTTAATTCCAACACCACATTTTATTCGGCATTTAAAGGAATTACCGGCCTTACTCCAGCTAAATTCCGAAAAATGAATACTTGATATTCTTCAATATTATAAATCTGTAGCTCTTTCAAATAGTATTTCACAATTGCCTTCACACTACTTTGTATTATTGTAAGCATAAAATTATAAATGTATTACAAATGAGAAAAGTAGTTAGTTGCTTGGTGGCCTGTTTCTGTTTGACCATTCTTACATATGGACAGGATACAGATGAACAATTGGTAAAACAAACAGTATCGTACTATTTGGATGGAGGAACGAACAACGATTTTGAAACCTTAAAAAAAGCCTTTCACCCGAACGCAAGTATGAAGTTTATACGGGGCACTGAATACCAGGAAGTGAATGCCCTTGCCTTTTTTAAGAAAGGTATGAAACCGGGGCCAAAACAAGATAGGGAAACCCGTATCGTCTCCGTGAATGTAACGGGAAATGCGGCAAGTGCAAAGCTGGAAATAGAGTACGCCACCTTTATGTTCATTGATTATATGAACTTGCTTAAAATAGAAGGGGAATGGAAAGTCGTGAGCAAAATATTTTATAGAAAACCAAAAGGATAAGCACTTTCACCAAGGATTACATAAGTGGATTTTCGTATGGTCATACATGCATTTAGGATTACATTGTTTATCTTATTAAGTACGATTGTGCTTTATGGCCAAAACGATAAACAGGTTCCAAATACTCAAGAAATGGACGAACTGCTGCGTTCTTTTTTTGATTTGGGACCTTTGGGCGGGGTCGCCTTGGTCTCTGTAAAAGGTAAAGAAGTCTATAAAAAAGCCTTTGGAAGAAGTACGCTCGGTACCGACCGAATGTTAACCCCGTCACATCGGTTTCGAATTGCCTCCAATACCAAACAGTTTACGGCTTGTGCCATTCTAAAACTGGCAGAAACAGGTAAGTTGTCGTTGGGGGACGATATAACCGATTACATCAAAGACTATCCTACAGGTGGGCATTTAATAACGATCGAGCACTTGCTTACACATACCTCGGGAATCGCGGATTTTACTTCTGCTGAAAATTTTCCGGAAATTGAAGCGACCGATTATGAACCGGAAGCATTCATCGCTATTTTTAAGGAATACCCCAAGCTTGATATCCCAGGAGCGGCCTATCACTATAGTAATTCGGGATACTTTCTCTTGGGTCGTATCATTGAGAAGGTTACGGGAAAGCGTTATGGGGCGTATTTGAAGGACACCTTTTTCAAGCCTTTGGGAATGGATGATACCTATATCGATTATCCAACTCGAAACGCAACTATCGCAACAAGGGGATTTGTGCAACAAGGCCCTGATACCTTTGCGCCGAGCAAGAAAATCAGTATGAGTATTCCCTTCGCAGCAGGAGCTTTGGTCACAACGGTGGAAGACATTCATTGCTGGTATAAGGCTTTAAAAAATGGTAAGGTCGTAGGTTCATCGTACTTAAAAAAAGCGCATACCCCTTTTCGACTAAATGATGGCAGCTACACTAGGTATGGCTATGGGTGGGATATCGGAACGGTGGTCGGCACCAAAATCATAGCCCATGGGGGCGCTATTTCTGGTTTTTATAGCACACTGGTGTATGCCCCGGCGGAAGATGTATTGGCCGTTGTGCTTACCAACTGTAATTGGGCCGATCCGTCCTTTTTTGATTTGGCGACTCGTTTAACCGCCATGGCGCTGGACAAAACCTATTTTAAAAAAGAAGGTAAACTAATTGATTACACAGCCTATGAAGCCGTTTATAGCGGTACATCCGGTAAAATGACTGTTTCCATAGAGGGCGGGCTTCCATTTTTGATAGTTGACGGTGGCCGTAAAAGACGTATCCACAGACGTGCAAAAGATCTTTTCTATTGTGAAAGTAATTTTACGACGATGCGATTTGGCCGCGATTCGAACAATGAAATATATTCCTTGGAAGCGCAGCGATCGTTGCAACTCGACTTCAAGAGAACCGAGGAGGCGCTCCCGAAGAAATCAATTTATTCAGAAGTTGTGCGGCGCGTAATGGAAGATACCCCAAAGGGATTAGGTTATTATCAAAACTTAAAAACGAACTCCCCCGATGCCTATAATTTCGAAAATGAAAATGAATTGAACCGTTTGGGCTATGATCTTTTGGCGACCGGTAGGGCAGCCGATGCCATTTTGGTATTTAAGACATTGATAGCTGAATTCCCAGCTTCTTACAATCCCTATGATAGCTTGGCAGAAGCTTACTATACGAACAATGAGCTACAACTGGCAAAAGAGTACTACCAGCGTTCCCTTGCCTTGAACCCTGGTAATGAAAATGCCAAGACGATGTTGTCAAGAATAACGAAGCGTTTAAAAAACAGGTAGTCAGGGAAATCAACGAAAACTACTTTACGGCAGATCTTAGGGTACGCGCTATGATTTCCTAACGACAGATTCCCTGCGGATAGGCGTTTCGTCTTCAATTTTGTAACAAAAGTAAATTACTTCCGTCTCATACATAGTAATACAATGTATTATGTTGTAATTTTACCCTATGAATGAATCGTTTGTACATAAATGGAAATCTCAGGTAAAGAAAGGTACCTTGGCTTTCATTGTTTTAAACGTGTTAAAAGGAAACGAGTTTTATGGGTATGAATTGATTGAAGAAGTAAAAAAATATACGGCCATTGAAATAGCGGAGGGTACCCTATATCCCTTAATGAACCGACTTAAAAAAGAGGAGCTAGTGACTTCGAAATGGGTGGAGCAAACTTCCGGGATACCTAGAAAGTATTATAGTTTGACAGCTAGTGGTACAAAAACGCTGAAAGAAATGAGCGCGTACTGGGAAGAACTTGAGATTTCGATTAAAAAAATAACAAAATGAAACCAATAGCATTTCAAGAATCGGCATCAAAGAAAATATACGATAGTTATATCAAACGAATTAAAAGAACAACCAGCACCCTTCCCAAGGAAGATCGCAATGAAGTGCTACTAGAGTTCAACAGCCATATCTATGAGGGCATGCAACGCAATAGCGATCCCTCTGAAGTAGATGCTATTTTGGCCATCTTGCAAAAACTAGGGGAACCCGAAGATGTTCTGAAACCCTTGATTGCGAAAAAGAAACTGTTGCAGGCAACCCGCACCTTTAACCCTTTGCACATTGCCAAGGCCTTGGTGCTTAATATAGCGAATGGCGTTTCGTATGTATTCTTTGCGTTTTTGTATATCCTGTTATTCGGTTTTGGATACATCATCGTGGAGAAAATAAGGCGGCCGGAAGAGGTGGGGTTGTTTTTTGTAGATGGCCAGTTCGAAACCTTGGGAACAATGGGAGACTATCCGCGAGACGGGCGGATTATGGAGGTGTTGGGAAATTGGTTTATACCGGTGATGGTCTTGGTTACCGTGGCCCTTTTTGTTCTAATTACCTTGTTGCTGCGCATGAAACAGAGATTCATCAAATAAAAAAATTTACCTACAAACATAGTAATGCTATGTATAATGTTTAACTATATAAAAACCATCAAATGAAAACGAAATCAACACTACTGCTTTTCCTTTTTTTTGCTTCACTACACATCAGCTACGCCCAAAAATTGACGCATACACAATTAAAAGATTCCATCTCCAAAATACTTCATAAAAATAATATTCCCGGCCAATTTATTACGGTCGTTAGCAAAGACTCCGTGCTGTTCAAATCGGGAGTAGGGTATGCAAATTTAGAAAGTCAAATTCTGGTAGACGACCATCATATATTTCGCATTGGTTCTATTTCAAAGACGTTTACGGCGATGGCCATTATGCGCTTGGTGAAAGAGGGGAAATTAGGAATGGAAGATGAATTGAAAAACTTGGCACCCGAAATACCTTTTACAAATGCTTGGGAAACCACTCATCCGGTGAGGTTAAAACATTTATTAGAGCACAAAGCTGGTTTTCATGACATGCATTTCAACACTTTGTTAAAGACACGCCATCCGGGAATGACCTCTTTGGAAGAAGTACAGCTCTTTAAAAACTCTTTTATCTCCGAATGGAAGCCCGGTCAGGTTCATTCCTATTCCAACCCGGGATACGTTTTGTTGGGGTATATTATTGAAAAAAT
>CALIIC010000051.1 GCA_938020445.1 uncultured Flavobacteriaceae bacterium
TTCTGTGCATGTTTTTGCCGGAATGAAAAAAATTGCACAATTGCTCGATTCTGGAAAGACCATATCGACCCGGACGACTATGGCAACTACCGCTGGTAAAATTTCACCCATTTCGGTACTACAGGGGAAAAAAAAAGTTGACAGTATTAAAGGAATTCGTAGCCTAACCAACAAAATTATATTTTCAATAACAAGGGATACCTTGAATTTCAAAAGATTGGATACCCTTTTACGCAATGAACTCACACGCAAAGAAATTGACATCAACTACCTATTGAAGCATTTTGAAAACGACTCGATGATCGGTAGCTTCGCAAATGGGGTCGATGCTGGTTTCCAGCTCAATACATTTTCAAAATCCACCTATCTACCAGGGAATCAAAAACTGCAGCTTTTCTTTTCAAACCCCACTATGGCCGTCTTAAAGCGAAGCCTTGCCAGTATTGGCTTATCCTTAGTACTATCGGCTTGTATCATAAGTTGTCTGCTATATTTATTGTATACTATAAACAAGCAGAAAGAACTGGCCGAAATAAAGAACGATCTCATCAGCAATATTACCCATGAGTTCAAGACCCCTATTGCAACCGTCTTTACAGCTATTGAGGCCATCAAAAATTTCAACGATACAAATGATACTGAAAAGACAAATAACTACCTCGACATCTCGAATCAACAACTTACGAAACTGAATCAGATGGTCGAAAAGCTATTGGAGACCGCTACCTTGGACAGTGACAAGCTATTGCTGAACAAAGAAAGCGCAGATTTGGTTTTTCTATTACAAACAATGGTTGAGAAATACCAACTGCTCTCAGATGGCAAACAACTTAGTTTCAAGGCCAACGTTTCGGAGCTTTCTTTTCAAATCGACCCCTTCCATTTTGAAAATGCCATTGCGAATTTGGTAGACAATGCGATTAAATATGGGGGCAATACAATAGAAGTAAACTTAAATTCTTTACTGGAACGTGTCGAAATCACGGTTGCCGATAACGGCATCGGTATTGACAAGGGGCAACGTGAAAAGGTCTTCGATAAGTTTTATCGTATTCCCACCGGAAATCGGCATGATGTAAAAGGCTTTGGCATCGGACTGTTTTACACCAAAAAAATAGTAGAAAAACATGAAGGGACCATTGAATTGGTGCCAGATACTAAGAATACCTTATTCAAGATCTCCCTATGAACCGAACCATTAAAATACTTCTAGCGGAAGATGAACCGGTATTAGGGCAAATTGTTAAGGAGAGTTTAGAGACCCGAAACTTTGAAGTGCTTATTTGCGAAGATGGCGAAGCCGCCTACCGTACCTATGCGGCAGAGCAACCCGAGTTGTTGGTCCTGGATGTAATGATGCCAAAAAAGGATGGCTTTACATTGGCCAAGGAAATTCGTCAAGAGAACAAACACATTCCAATTATTTTTCTAACTGCCAAATCGCAGACCAAAGACGTGGTAGAGGGTTTTGAACATGGCGGTAACGATTACCTAAAAAAACCCTTTAGCATGGAAGAGCTAATTGTACGTATCCACGCCTTGCTAAATAGAAATACCATTAAACAGAGCAACGACCATATCGCGATTGGCAAATACAGCTTTAACTACACCAAGCAACAACTGGCACTTGAAGGAGAACAAGAACAGCAATTGCTAACCCACCGAGAGGCCGAACTGCTCTATCATTTGGCGCAAAAAAGAAATGATGTAACCGACCGTTCCCAAATTTTAAAAAAAATATGGGGAGACGACGACTTTTTCAATGCACGTAGTATGGATGTTTTTATTACCAAACTTCGCAAAAAGCTTTCTAAAGATCAAAACGTGCAAATTGTTAATATTCGCGGGTACGGTTATAAGCTGATTTGCTAAGGATTCCGATAAACATTTTCTATGTGGGTTAAATAAGTACTGTTTCACACATCTATAGTCCTCATAATTTTCGTAGGTATTTAAACGTATATTTTTTCCAAAACTCGATATACTTCGTATATTGTACCCTATCACTCTGAACCACAACCAACCTTAAAATCACGCGAAAATGCACATTGCAGTTGCTGGAAATATCGGCGCCGGAAAGACCACATTGACGAAATTATTGGCGAAGCATTACAAGTGGGATTCGCATCTTGAGGAGGTGGTCGACAATCCGTACCTAGATGATTTTTATACCCAGATGGAACGGTGGAGCTTTAATCTTCAAATCTACTTTTTGAACAGTCGCTACCGGCAGATATTGACCATTCGGGAAAGCGGGAAAGATGTAATACAAGACCGGACCATTTATGAGGATGCATTTATTTTCGCACCCAACCTGCATGCCATGGGACTTATGACCAATAGGGATTTTAACAACTATAAGAGTCTTTTTGAATTGATGGAGAGTTTGGTACAACCCCCTGATCTACTTATTTATCTACGAAGCTCCATTCCCAATTTAGTAAAGCAAATACACAAGCGCGGGCGGGAGTATGAAAACACTATTTCAATTGATTATCTGAGTCGTTTGAACGAGCGTTACGAGGCTTGGGTGCACACCTATGAAAAAGGAAATTTGTTGATCATTGATGTAGACCATCTTGATTTTGTTGACAATCCGGAGGATTTGGGAACGGTTATCAATAGAATTGATGCTGAAATCAACGGCTTGTTCTAGCCAACGGGTGTTAGGGCGTATCTTCGCTTTTTAAATAAGGCCAAGTTTTTTTGCATGTGTCGTAGCTTGGTCGCTATTTTCTATACAAAAGACGGGCGTTTCGTAGTCTTTAAAAAGCGCTTTTATTCGCCTCATTCGTTTTCGATGGCCCACATCTCTCAGGTAAATGGCTAAAATTCTGTTTGGGTATTCTTCATTGATCTTTTTATAAATATCGGCATCATGCTCCCCACTATCCCCTATCAATATAAAACGAAGTTTGGGATAGGTGTTCAGAATATTCTCTATTTCGTGCGTCTTATGTGGTTTTATAGTGGTTCTCTGCCCTAATGTTGCAGCCATGCTACGAAGTAGAACAGGTCCCTTCGGAAAGTTATTTTTAGCCAGAAAGAACTCAAGATATCGATAGAGGTTCCAAGGGCTGTTGCTCACATAAAAAATGGGATTTGCCTTGTCTTCGGTACGGCCCCGATGCAGTTGGTGATAGAACTCCGCTGCACCTTTGAACGGAATACGAATCGATGCATTTTTAAAGAACGTATTGTACAGGGCCTTCCATTTTAGAAACGAAGCCACCCCTGTGTGTAAAATCGTATCGTCTATATCGCTGATAACGCCAAAATCGGAATTCGGTGCCGGAATCAGCATCTCGCCCGGAAAACGATTTTCTTTCCGAATGGCTCTTTTGATATGTGGATCTGCATAGGAAATCTCATACTGCAACCACCCTTCCGAATTGGTAAGCGCTCCCAAACCTTCAAGAGAATGTTCCAATAGGTAATAACCGTGATTATCAGATTTTCCAGTTACAGAAACCCCATTTGGCAACAACAAATTCAAGGGAGCTCTTTTGATTTCATCGGTCTCAAATCGCTTGTATGTATTTCGCAAAATAGCATACCATCCTTTTTCGGCCAAGTCGATCTCTTCATCTTCCAAAGCCCGGCCCCGTACATATAAATGTTGATCCGTACCATAGGTCTGAAAGGCAATAATTTGCAACTCATCTTTTTTGCCAAATAGTCCCATATACCCAAAGATACCCTTTCTAAAGTTGCTATCTACCATCAAAAAAACCCAGATAGTAGTCCAACTATTTCTCGTTCCCTCATTCAAAAGCCAGTTTCCCTCATTGCCACTTTATTTATAAGAGGATGCCCTTTAGATTTGGGAAAACAACAACTGCCAGGTCTAAAAACCAACTATCGATTCTAGAAAGATAGTAGACTTTTCGAATGAATGTATAACCTGGCCTTACAACAGGCTAAAACTTAAAGAAAAATGGAACAAAAAAAGAACCCACAGGCAGATCTGAACAAAAAAAGGAGTCTCTTCTTCATTGCAGGCTTGCTGCTCGTACTATCATTGGTGTATGTTGCGCTTGAATGGAAAACCTACGACGACACCAGCGCATATGATCTATCTATGAATGTACAAGAAGAACTCCTAGAAGCGGTACCCTTCGTTCAACTAAAAACCCCACCACCCCCGCCACCGCAGGTCACTCCTGAAATCATTGAAGTGGTAGAGGACGATGAACCTATTGTGGAAACAGTTATTGAGTCCACTGAAACAGACCAGGAAGAAGAAGTGGCCAAAGTAGAAGATATTGTGGTCGTAGAAGATCCGATCGATTTGGATGTCCCTTTTGCGATTATTGAAGATGTACCCGTTTTTCCGGGATGTGAAAACGCGAGCGACAAACGTATTTGTTTTCAGAAAATGATGCAAAAACATATTAGCAAGGTTTTTAAATACCCGGAAGTTGCTCAAGAAATGGGGATACAAGGGAAAGTGTATACCACTTTTGTTATTCAGCAAGACGGCAGCATTGGAGGTATTCGTATGCGAGGTCCGGACAAATTATTAGAAAAAGAAGCCGCTAGAATCATCGACAAATTGCCTAAGATGACTCCGGGCAAACAACGCGGAACGCCGGTTCGGGTGCCCTTCAGTATTCCGATAACATTTAAGCTACAATAAAAAAGGAGTAAGGATCGCTTTGCTTTTAGAACAAAGACGAAAGACGTAACAAGTGCGAACGCAAGTGTCAAGTTCAAATTTAAAAAGACGGCTTCGCTGAAAGAAGAAAGATTATTTAATAAAAAACGGTGCACCGCTTTAGCAATGCACCGTTTTTTTAATCGTTCGTAGAACTTGCTCGTTTACTGCCGAACTTCTTTCTCAATCGTAATTTCGGTAGTAGTTCCGTCTGTTTTAACCGTGGCATTTTCCAAGGCTTCCAATTCGGCTTTCACCTCAGCTTCAGTTCCCTCGATTATTTTTTCTTCGATTACTTCCTCTCCGTTTACAACAGTTGTGTAGG
>CALIIC010000052.1 GCA_938020445.1 uncultured Flavobacteriaceae bacterium
CTTTATTCAAAGCAAAAGACTGTCTTGTCCTATGGGTAAATATGTTTAATTCCACTTATATATAAGGGAATCCAATCCATTTGAAATACCCTGATAATAGTTCCCTTCTCTAAAATGAGGAATAAAAGTGCTTTCGATTACTTGTTTGCAGATGGCATCTGTTAATTGCTTTTCCGTTCCGAGTCCAGTGGCAATACCAATGGTTCGTAGTTTATTTGAGACGGCGATTACCAAGCCGTTGTCCTTGCCTTTTTGACCTACACCCCAGTAGGCACCAATCCCAACTGCATAGTCTTTAATGTCTTGGTAAGGTGTTATGGAGTCAATCGTAACAACCGCTATTTGCCTAGTCGTTTCTTCCTCATACGCAAGTAGTTTTTGCGTTAAAGAGCGCTCCTCGGCAGGCGATAGGATATCCGAATAGTCATTGATAATGATTCCGGTCGTATTTTCGGGAAAGAGTGTGGTAGGTGCTTCTTTATAAACCAGGGTTTTGCAACTACAAAGTAATAAGAACAGAAAGGTTATTTTTTTCATTCTAAACGGATAAGGAGGGCGTTATTTTTAAACCAACGCCTAAGATTAAGAACAAATATTTTGAGTCTGGTTTTGCGCTTGAGCCTTGCACTTACAGCTACCATCCACCTGAAGCACCGCCACCACCAAAGCCACCGCCTCCGAAGCCACCTCCAAAGCCGCCGCCGCTACCGCCGCCGAAACCGCCTCCGCTGCCAAAACCACCACCGGAGCCACCACTGCGTCCCATATTGCTAAGAATTATGATGTCCCATAAATCAAGCCCTTTGGAGCGTCGCCCTCCATTTCTTCCACCACGGTTTCCGCGATTTCTACGAGAGAGAATCAAAAGGATGATAAAGAATATAAAAATGGGCAAAAAGGCGCCCAGTGGGAAATCATCTTGCCCATCAAAGGTGCGTTCTTCCTTGAATGCTCCATTCAAGGCTTTAAAAACGGTGTTGGCGCCCGCATCAAGTCCTCCATAGTAGTCGTTTTGCTTAAATCTTGGGATAATCACCTGCTCTATGATGCGTTTTGATAGCGCATCTGTCAAACGCTCTTCTACACCATAGCCGGTGTTGATGGCGATTTTTCGATCGTTGCGCGCGAGTAGAATCAGTATCCCATTGTCCTTTACCTTCTGGCCAATGCCCCATTTTTGACCCCATTGCGCTCCTAGAAAATTAATGTCTTCGCCTTTGGTAGAAGTAATTATGACCACCACAATCTGGGTGGACGTGCTGTCAGAATACCGAATCAGCTTTTGCTCAAGGGACTTCTGCTGGGTTTGGGAAAGGAGATTTGTATCATCATAAACGCTGGTTTCAAGTGCCGGTTTTTCGGGAATGGTGTATTGGGCAACTCCGAAAAGGGGAATGACCAATAAAAAAAAGAGTATGCTACGATTTAGAAATTTCATTGCTCAGTTCGTTGGTATTGCCATGTTGCCATGGAAAATGGGCTTCCAGTTCTTTTCCGGCCCTTGTTACACCATCGAGAATGCCTTGTTTGTAATCTCCCTGCTTGAAGCGGGATTCAATCGCATTTTTGGTGCTGTCCCAAAAGGTCTCCGGTACCACCTTATCAATACCACGGTCCCCGTAAATGACAAACTTGCGGTCATTGACCGCTACATAGATCAGCACCCCGTTTTCTTGTTTCGTATTGTCCATCTTCAATAAATGGAATACTTCCTTGGCGCGTTCAAAATGGTCTAATCGGGTATGAGACTCAATATGCACCCGTATTTCTCCCGAGGTATTCTTTTCCGCTTCAAGAATGGCCTGTACAATGTCAAGCTCTTCTTCAGGTGTTAAAAAATCCTCGACTCTCGACATCCCTTTAATTGAAGTCCAATTCTACATCAACGGCGTTCTCTGAACCGTCGTCAGATTTATAACGGGCCATTTCTTTAAAACCAAACATTCCTGCCAATAACTTTCCGGGGAATTTTGTGGTGTGTATGTCGTATACATTTACCTTTTCATTAAAGCGGTTGCGCTCCACGTTAATTCGGTTTTCTGTTCCCTCAAGTTGGGATTGTAGCTCCAAAAAGTTTTGATTGGCCTTAAGCTCGGGGTATCTTTCTACCACAACCATTAACTTGCTCAGTGCACCTGTTAGTCCACTTTGTGCCTGCTGAAATTTGGCCATTGCCTCCGGCGTAAGATTGTTGGCATCAATATTGACCGAGGTTGCCTTGGAACGTGCTTCAATAACATCTGTTAAGGTTCCCCTTTCAAAATCAGCGGCTCCTTGTACCGTCTTTACCAAGTTGCCTATTAGATCGTTTCTACGTTGGTAAGCACTTTCAACGTTCGACCAAGCGGTCTTGGCATTTGCTTCATGTTCTACTGCAGTGTTATTAAAACCTACGGCCCAATTATAAAGGCCAAGGGCCAATACGACCACGACAATCAGTGCGATGAGTCCTTTTTTCATTTTCTAGTGTTTTGAGGGTTTGTTTATAGTTGTTCTTTAATCTTGATGAGTTCCGATTTTACGCGCTCGAGCTTTTGAATGATTTCGAAATTGGCAAGCGTTTTTTGCTTGCTTTCCTTTAAGTGGGTTTTTGCCCCATCAAGCGTAAAACCACGTTCTTTGACCAAATGATAGATCAGTTGCAGATTTTTGATGTCCTGGGGTGTGAATTTACGATTGCCCTTTGCGTTTTTCTTAGGTTTTAAAACATCGAATTCTTTCTCCCAAAATCGAATAAGAGAGGTATTTACACCAAAGGCCTTGGCGACCTCGCCGATACCGTAATAAAGTTTTTCAGGGAGGTCTACTTGCATTAATCCAGGGATTGGTTTTCTTGGTTCGCGTATTTCAGCATATTTTCAAATTCTATGGGCGATAAACTGCCGTAGTAGAAGTTGATCGGGTTGATCTTATCTTTATCTTTCCAAATCTCATAATGCAAGTGAGGGGCTTCCGATCGGCCCGTGCTACCCACAAAACCAATTAGATCGCCGCGTTTTACACGTTGCCCTTTTTTTACATTATAAGCGCTCATATGGGCATACAGGCTCAAGTAGCCATAGCCATGATCGATTCGAATATGTTTTCCAAAACCAGAAGAATTATTATCCGCCCTGATAATTTTACCATCACCCGAGGCATAGATGGGCGTGCCTTTGGGAGCCGTAAAATCCATGCCCCAATGCATTTTTCGAGCCTTGGTAAAAGGATCCGAACGCCAACCGTAACCTGAGGCCATTCGGGTTAATTCTTTGTTGCTGATAGGCTGTATGGCTGGGATTGCCAATAACAGTTTTTCTTTTTCTTCCGCGAGTTTCGCAATCTCATCCAATGATTTTGATTGGATCGCCATTTGCTTCTTAATAATATCCAAGCGCTTGGTCGTTGATATCACCATTTCGGAATTGTTAAAGCCTTCCAATGATTTGTAACGGTTGACACCGCCAAACCCGGCACGACGCTGTTCCTCGGAAATAGGGTTTGCCTCAAAATACAGGCGATAGATATTATTGTCACGCTCCTCGATGTTCGACAGAACCTCCTCAATTTGCGCCATTTTACGATTCAATAATTCAAATTGAAGTTCGTAGTTGTCCACATCCCGTCGCAACGAAAGTTCTGCAGGCGTATTAATAAGATTGGTGTTTAACAGGAAAACCAAGCCAAGTAATCCAAAAAGAGCCGCCCCAACAACAAACAGACCGATGTTCCGATACCGCCGTGATTTTTTGGGTTCGATCTTTCGATACGAGAGCGTATCTGGATCGTAATAATACTTAACCTTAGACATAAATGTATTTTATCCTATTTTTGTGTCGTTTTATCAGAACAAACAAATATAAAAATTGTTTTGCATAAAATGTTAATTTTTGAAAAATCGTACCATATTCATGACATCCAGCGAAATTAGAGCACAATTTTTAGCCTTTTTTAAGGAAAAAGAGCACAAAATTGTGTCATCCGCCCCTATGGTGATCAAAGATGATCCTACCCTTATGTTCACCAATGCCGGAATGAACCAGTTCAAAGAGTTCTTTCTTGGGAACAGCGTGGCTAAAAATGTGCGGGTCGCAGACTCCCAAAAATGTCTTCGGGTCAGCGGTAAACATAATGACTTGGAAGAGGTCGGGAAAGATACCTACCATCATACCATGTTTGAGATGTTGGGCAATTGGAGTTTTGGCAACTATTTCAAAAAAGAAGCGGTACAATGGGCATGGGAATTATTGACCGAAGTCTTCAAAATAGACAAAGAGAGCCTATATGTGTCAGTCTTCGAAGGAAGCGATGATGCGGATGCCCTTGAGATGGATACGGAGGCATTTGATCTTTGGAAGGCGATCGTACCCGAAGATCGGATCATCATGGGGAACAAGAAAGATAATTTCTGGGAGATGGGCGATCAAGGCCCGTGCGGTCCCTGTTCGGAGATACATGTTGATATACGCTCAGCGGCGGAAAAGGCCAAGGTGTCCGGGGCAAGTTTGGTCAATCAAGACCACCCCCTGGTGGTAGAAATATGGAACCTGGTATTTATGCAATACAACCGCAAGGCAAATGGACAGCTAGAATCGTTGCCCGCGAAGCATGTGGATACCGGTATGGGCTTCGAGCGCTTGTGCATGGTATTGCAACAGGTGAAATCGAATTACGATACCGATGTGTTTACCCCTTTGATACGCGAGATCGAAGTGATCACCAACACGACTTATGGTAAAAAAGAAGAAACCGATATTGCCATTCGTGTTATTGCCGATCATATTCGGGCCGTATCCTTTTCGATTGCCGATGGGCAATTGCCCAGCAATACGGGGGCAGGTTATGTGATCCGTAGAATTTTAAGAAGGGCCATTCGCTATGGTTTTACGTTTCTAGATACAAAACAGCCATTCATGTACCGTTTGGTTAAGGTACTGACCAATACGATGGGCAGTGCTTTTCCAGAGCTTAAGGAACAATACCAATTAATCGAAAACGTCATCAAAGAAGAAGAGCATTCTTTTTTGAAAACCTTGGAGCAGGGGCTGGTTTTATTGGATACGATCATTAAAAATAATAAGGGCAAAGAGGTAGACGGTCGCAAGGCTTTCGAACTGTATGATACCTATGGCTTTCCAAAAGATTTGACTGCCCTGATTTTGAGCGAGAAAGGAATGTCGTTCGATGAAGCCACTTTCAAGGTGGCTTTGGAAGAACAAAAGGCCCGTTCGCGATCTGCCTCTGAGATTTCCAAGGAAGATTGGGTAGTACTGATGAATGACCTTGAACAAGAGTTTGTGGGCTACGACGTATTGGAAGGAGATGTGAAATTGGTGAAATACCGTAAAGTAACTTCTAAAAAGGAAGGAGAACAATATCAATTGGTTTTCAATTTAACACCCTTTTATCCGGAAGGCGGAGGGCAGGTGGGTGATAAGGGATATTTAGAGGTTCCCAATGGCGACGTAGTGTATATCATTGATACCAAAAAAGAAAATAACGAAATCGTACACTTTGCAAAGAGCTTACCAAAGCATTTGGATCAAACCCTACACGCAGTGGTCGATCAAAAACAACGGCAGCGCACGGCGGCAAATCATACCGCCACGCATTTATTGCATCAGGCGTTGCGCGAAATATTGGGGACCCATGTGGAGCAAAAGGGCTCGGCAGTACATTCAAAATATTTACGTTTTGATTTTTCACACTATTCAAAAGTCACTACCGAAGAACTCCGTGCCGTTGAAAACTTTGTAAACGCTCGCATCGAAGGGCAATTACCTTTGCAAGAGCATAGAAATGTTCCAAAAGAACAAGCAATAAAGGATGGTGCCATGTCTTTGTTTGGGGAAAAGTATGGTGATGCGGTCCGTACCATTCGCTTTGGGCAATCTATGGAGCTTTGCGGGGGTACGCATGTACAGAATACGGCGGATATTTGGCATTTTAAAATCAAGTCGGAAGGTGCCGTTGCTGCGGGCATACGACGTATTGAAGCAATTACGTACGATGCGGTCAAAGAGTTTTATTTTGATAACAATCGGATGTTGTTCGAGGTCAAAGATCTGTTGAACAATACCCCGAACCCGGTAAAGGCGGTTGCAGCCTTACAAGCAGAAAATGTACGGCTCAAAAAGGAAGTCGAAGGCTTGCTGAAAGACAAGGCGAAAAACCTAAAGGGCGATTTGGCAAAAGAGCTACAAACAATCAATGGGGTGCAATTCTTGGCACGAAAAGTGGAGTTGGATGCAGGCGGGATCAAAGACCTTGCATTTGAAATGGGCAAAGATCAAAAGAATTTATTTTTATTGTTTGGAACCGAACAAGGAGGGAAAGCATTGCTTTCTTGCTATATTTCGAAAGAATTGGTTGCGGCCAAAGAACTTAATGCGGGTACCATTGTACGGGAACTGGGGAAATATATTCAAGGCGGCGGCGGCGGACAGCCCTTCTTTGCGACCGCAGGAGGTAAAAACCCAAGCGGAATTGCCGAGGCCTTAAAACAGGCCGAGTCTTATCTCAATTAAACAACACTCAATTCGAATGATAAAGCAGCTGCGATTTTTTTTAGTGGGCATAATTTTCTTGCTAAGTATCGGGAATCTGTTTGCCTGTTCCGTTATTTACTATATAGACGAGGCCACCGGAAACATCTATGTGGTGAACAACGAAGATTACTTCTATGACGCCGAAGCCTACCTGCAAATACAGCCAAGAACGAAAAAGAAACTAGCACGTTTATGGTACGGCTGGGATGATTTTGCCCAAGGGGGCGTAAACGAGGCGGGCCTCTTTTTTGATGGGGCGGTGACTCCTAAACAGGAAAGGCCGGAGGGGTATTCGGGTCCCAAGGGAAATTTAGGAGATCGTATCCTAGCGTATTGCAAAACGGTAGACGAGGCAATTGCCTATTTGGAAAGTGAAAAAGTAGCGCTCGATAATGCCCATATGATGTTTGGAGATCGCTTCGGGAATGCTAAGGTGGTGGAATGGGTAAATGGAAAGCGAACGGTTGTTTCGATCAAGGAGAATCGTTTGGTAATGACCAACTTCAATTTGTCCGATACCGCTCCCGATGCCATTTCATGTCCGCGCTATTTGGCAATCGATCAGGAGCTATTACGCTTGCAGGGTTTGGAGACCCCGGTAGACCTAAAGATGGTTGGCAATGCCGGAGCCAAAGCCGTGCAAACCCCAAGGAAGACGGCAGAAGGTAGGGAAGGGGGCACCCTGTATAGCAGTTTTATTGATATTACCGATATGAAATTCGTATTGGTATACAAATTAGACAATTCGAAGATGACCCAGCTCGATTTAAAAGCGGAGTTCGAAAAAAGGAAAAAACAAAAAATACCCTTACGGTAAAGTGCTAGGATTCAACCCCAGGTTTTCAAAGGAGACGAAAGCCCGCTGTATTCTTAAATCAACGAACCATGCAACTTCAAACCCAATTGTCTTTTCAAAAAACAAAGACACCGATTAATTATGAAAGCCGGTTGCTGTTGCTAGGTTCTTGTTTTTCGGAACATATAGGTGCAAAGTTGGAGTATTACCAGTTTCAAGCACTTCAGAATCCCTTTGGGATTTTATTTCACCCCAAGGCTATCGAAAACTTGATTGATAGGGCTGTGCATGAGAAACAGTACCGCGCCGAAGAGGTGTTTTTAGAAAACGAACGGTGGCATTGCTTTGATGCCCATTCAGATTTGAGCAGTGCTACGGAGATAGAATTGTTATCAAAATTGAATACGGGGCTCTCGGTAACCCTGCAACGATTACGGGTGGCCACCCATGTGGTGATCACACTGGGAACCGCATGGACTTATCGGCATATGGAACAAAATCTGACCGTAGCCAATTGCCATAAAATACCCCAAAAAGCATTTTCGAAGCAATTATTGCCAGTCGCTGCTATTTCGAAAAGCCTAGAGCGTATCGTGGAAAGCGTTCGATCGATCAATAAAAAAGTTCAATTTATTTTTACGGTATCGCCGGTACGGCATTTAAAAGATGGCTTTGTTGAAAACCAACGGAGCAAGGCCCATTTGATAACGGCAGTTCATGATGTATTGAACAATTCGTTTTTAAAAGGGCAAGGAACTTATTTCCCTTCCTACGAACTGCTGATGGATGAACTACGCGACTACCGTTTTTATACTGCTGATATGCTACATCCCAATGAAGTGGCCATTCAGTACATATGGGAAAAATTCACACAGGTACATAACAGTCAAGAAACCCAAACAACGATGGGGAAGGTCGACGCAGTTCAAAAAGGCTTGGCACACCGCGCATTTAATCCGAATTCAGTACAACATCAACAGTTCCTGAAATCGCTAAAGGCGAAAATTACGTATCTTCAAAAGAAGCATGCCTGGATGCAGTTTTCGGATCTTCCAAAATAAGGCAAGGCTTGCCTCGGTTTTAGGTCTTTGTATGAATACTAATCTTATCAAATGAAAAAAATACTCACTGGCGCCCTCATTACCCTAGCTGGGGTGCTTGTTTTTCGCTCCTGTACCGAGGATACGGCCAAGAAGGCAATTTTGACCGAAAACTCGATGTTGATACAAGAGCAGATCAAAAATGTTTCCAAATTGATCGTTACGGAAGGGCATTTTGCCGAGGTGTACAATTACAAAGATTCGCAAGAATTGTTCGGGCCGCTGATTACGGCTGATAAAAAAGCATTGGTGGTTGTAAATGCAGAGGTAACGGTGGCGTATGATTTGAGTAAAATTGATTTTGAAGTAGATGAAACGACAAAAACAGTGCGTATCAAAAGCATTCCGGAGCCCGAGGTAAAACTGAATCCGGATTTCGAATACTACGATGTTTCCGCCGATTACCTAAACCAATTTAATGCAACGGACTATAACAAGATCAAGAAAAACGTAAAAGCCTCCCTGCTCAAAAAGGTGGAAGCTTCTAGCCTGAAAAGAAACGCCCAAAACCGCCTCATGAGCGAACTGCAGAAATTCTATATCCTTACGAATTCGATGGAATGGACGTTGGTCTATAAGGATGAAATTGTTGAAGAGAGTTTTCCCATGTTGCTGTTGGAGTAAGCTTTTTCCGAATCCATTTTACCTAAACATTGGTTCTTTTAAGTTCCCATAACGCCAAGCCGACCATTATGGCTATTTCAAGCATAAAGTATGTGATTCCCAAGGAAGTCAATTCTTGAAAGTAGTAAAACGTCAGTGCTAGGGTAAGGCCGCAATAGACTAAATTTAGGAACCCCGCCACCTTTAAAAACTGCCGCCAATTTTCGGGTCTTGACAAATAGCACGAAAAAGAATACAACGAAATGAAACAGGCAATCAGTGCCAAATTGCATAGTATGTTAGAAGGCATCCCGATAAAAGATTGAAAATGTCTTAATACGACTCCCAACAAAAAGGCCGACAGGAGTGCTCCAAAACCGTCTATCAAAAAATATGTGCGCGGCTTCATAGGTTGCTGGTTGGTGAAATTTTTATAGAATGATCGCCATTTCTGAAATGACCAAATTTTAGGGGTAAGATAAGAAATACCCTTTACCGGAACAGCTTGGGTGTTCACATAAACAAGTGTTAAAGGTCTTAAATTGTTGTTATCTTGTATGAAAACAAAACAAATGAACACTTCAGACAAAACAACTCCACGTAGACATTTTCTCAAATCAACCGGTATTTTGGGAGCCGGTTTGTTACTCCCCACTATCAATCTCACAGCCGCTCCAACACCTTTTTTGAACGGTGGGATACACGAATTCGGGAAACGAGAAGGCTATAGTGATCAAATAAGTATACTCGTTTCAATGATGGATTGGATGCGGGAAGGGGTGCTGCGTTCGGTAGCCAATCTTTCCCAAAAGGAGCTCGATTTTTTATTGGATGAAGCGTCAAACACCATCGGGGCAATGTTAATGCACTTGGCCGCTACGGAGCGGTTTTATCAGATTCACACCTTTGAGAAGAGGGAATGGGGTGATTTTGATAAAGTTGATCAAGACCAATGGAATGTGGGAAGCCGTTTGGGGGAAAGGGCAAGAAAAGAAATTAAAGGGCATCCTATAGAATATTACACCGACATGCTGCAGTCGGTAAGGGAAAATACCCTAAAAGAACTACAGAAAAGAGATGATCAATGGTTGATGGAATCTACCGATTTCTTTGGAGGGCAACCTACCAATAACTATTGCAAGTGGTTTCATGTAGTGGAGCACGAATCAAACCACAACGGACAAATTAAGTTCATTAAAAATAGGATTTCGTAGTGCCTGTTTTGCAACATTTTTAAAACGGACTCGTCTTTAAGAAAAGATGCTTTAGTTTATGTTCAAAACCAACCATTTAGTGTGCGTTCTTCTTGCCGGTCTCTTAGGGTTCGTAAGCAGTTGCACTTCCGAAAAATCAAAACAGATTGTTTATACGATAACCCCGGTGGTCCTCGCCGACACCGTTCCTCGTTTGAAAGTGACGATGACTTTTTCGACGGATGCGGACGGAGTTACCAAAGTCTTGTTCGACGATACGGCTTGGGGTCAGGAAAATCTCTTTAACTGCATTGATAATCCAAAAGTCCTAGAAGAGGATACAAAGGTCTTGGTCGAAAAAGATAGTGGATGGGTCAAAATAACACATCCAAAAGAATTACAGCAATTGAATTTCAGCTACCAGATCCGTCAGGAAAATTCAGGCCTTGATGCCCGTGACGAAAACTACCGGCCCGTTGTACAGCCGAGCTATTTTCATGTATTTGCGCACAATTTTTTCATGGTTCCGCAGCACCTAGGGAAAGACGGTGATGCCATGCTCGATCTGGCTATACATTGGGAGGGATTCCCGGAGGACTATACCATACATAATAGCTTTGGCAGTAATGAGCGAACGCAACAATTACCTGCTATTCCCTTACAGGATTTTCATTCCGCAATTTTTGTAGGTGGTGATTTTAGAGTGCATCATAGGATTTTAAAAGACAATCATGTGTACCTGGCCAGTCGTGGTGATTGGGTGTCCTTCAATGATGCTACGGTAGTTGAAATATTGGATAAAACCTTGGAGGTACAACGCGATTTTTGGGAAGACCATTCCCAGGAGTATTTTACGGTGACCATGCGGCCCATCGAGCAAGAACGTGGCAGTAGCTTTCAAGGAACTGGACTCACCAATTCCTTTGCTACTCAAATCTCTAATAACGAATATACCGATATTCAGCAATTGGTCTATCTTTTTAACCACGAGTTACAGCACAATTGGATCGGGAAGGCCATTGTGAATGATAATGAAGAAGAGCAGTATTGGTTCAGTGAAGGCTTTACCGAGTATTATACGATAAAAAATATTGCTAAAAATCAGATTCATGGGCTTGGTTGGGATTACTTTATGGGGCAAATAAACGAGAACATACGCAACCTCTACAGCTCACCGGTAAAAGAAGCACCCAATAGTGAACTTACTTATGATACTTTCTGGTCGAGTCGCGATTACGGGAAACTCCCTTATTATCGAGGGATGCTGTTCGCGTTTTACTTAGATGAAATGATCCAACAAGATAGCGAAGGGAAGTATAGTTTGGATGATGTAATGCGTGACTTTTTGAAGGCGTCAAAGGAAACGGGGCAAAAAATCACACATCCCTATTTTATCGAAAAGGTGAACCAATACCTAAACGGAGACTTGACCACTTTCTTCAATGAGCATATTGAAAAAGGCGCATGGCTGCCTTTAAAGCAGTTGTTCGTTGACCTTGATCTGGAATATGAAGTTACTTGTGAAGTATTTGATATCGGATTTAAGTTAGACTCGGAAAAACGCAGCATTCTTTCCGTAGACGATAGCTCTGCGGCTTATAAGGCCGGAGTTCGAAAAGGAGACCTTATAGGCTCCCGGAGCATTTATTATGGTAGTACCACCATGCCGGTTGAGTTGACCTTAAGTCGAAACGGAACTACTATACCGGTCAGCTATTTGGCAGTCAAGGAGGTGCCTGCGCCGCAGCTGAAAATCTCCAAAAAAAATAGCAGTTATTTTAAGCGCTGACGGAGTTCGCATTGGTGAGAGAAATTCCATCATCTATTAAATGACCCACCTTTGGGTTTTGTTGTTTTACCTGTTCAAGGTGCTGGGCAATCTCATTGGCAAACTCCCGATCTCCATTATTTTTGGCAAGTTCATATAGTTCTATGGGCAACAACCAATCATTGGGGTACGCCGTCTTTACCTCTTGAAATACCTTATTTCTGGAAATGGTGGTGTTCGTACCTTCCCTGAATTCGCGCACCTGTTTGTAATATTGTTCTAGGCGCAGCTGTTCTGCTGAAACCACTGGTTTAATAGCGGTCGAATTCACCTCGTGGGTGACCAGATCAAAACTTCCCACATCGGCGGGGCCATTAAAGGCCGATACGATTTGTTCGCCCACGGCCATATTGTACAAGCGGTCTTTCGATGCGAACAATACCTCGTTTTTATGGGTTACTGTGCAGTTTTTAAAGGTGATCAAAATAATTTCTCCACGCAGGTTACGTGTGCCGGTAATGATTTCACCACTAATTTTAATGTTGCCTTCAAATTCAAGTGAGATGGTCTGTCCTTCAAAAATGTTATAGGCCTTTAAGTCACGTGGCCCCATTGCCTCAATGGCGAGATTGATGCCTTTGAGACGCCCTAGGGGAGACCCAAAACCATCGTGATGTTGCAAAATACTATGGCCCACCAATTCTTTTTCACGATAGGCCAGTGCGGTAGGGCCTTCTGTTTGAATAAAGACCGGCTTTCGGTCAAACGCGATTACCTTGGTGAAATTGCCTGAAATTTGAAGTCCGGTACTTAGTTCGATCGTGCCCAACTCTTGCGAATCGATTAATTTTTGGATACCGCTTAGTCCTCCCTTTCGAAGCGCCATGGTATTGGCGAATTCTTCGAGTACCTGACTGAGAAAAGCAAAATCGGGAGTAACGAACAATTGGGGCTGCGGTTGCGTGATATCAAAGGATGTAACGGCGGCTTCCAAAGAATAGGGAATCTTGGTCACCTTGTCTGTCATACACAAGGCACTTTCCCCAATAGAGGACAGCAATCCCGCGCCGTAAATTTTAGGGTTGTCAACGGTACCGATAAGGCCATATTCTACTGTCCACCAATGCAAGTTTCGAATCAGGGCCATCTCGCTGGGCTCCCCCATATTTTTTTGTAATTCCTCGATGTGTTTTTCTGCCCTAGTGATTTCCGTCGGGGGTGTGCCGGTCGCTTCCTTGATAATCGATAAATGGCGAACCGCTTCGTACAGCTCAAAGTCTTTGGCGCTTGAAATCGCCTTGCAACCAATCTCACCAAAACGACGTAGGTATTCTGCATATTCGGGATTGGCAATGATGGGCGCATGCCCGGCCCCTTCGTGAATAATATCGGGAGCGGGGGTGTATTCAATATTTTCCAGTTGTCGAATGTCCGAGGCAATGACCAGTACATTGTAGGCTTGGAATTCCATAAAAGCTGCCGGGGGTATAAAGCCGTCAACCGCAACGGCCGCCCATCCGATTTCTTCTAAAATTCGGTTCATGCCATACATATTGGGAATATGATCCACTGAAATACCCGTTTTTTGAAGTCCGTTTAAATAGGAAGTATGGGCCACCTTGCTCAGATAGTCTACATTCTTTCGCATCACATAGCGCCATACTGCTTGGTCTATGGCACTGTAGTCCTCGTAGGCTTGTGGTTTAATATACTGCAGCAAATGCGGGGGAAGTTTATCGAGAATGGGATTGCTTTCGTACGACATAAAAGAGACACGTTTTAGGTGACTAAAGGTACAAAAAAAGTCCCCTATCAGATATGATAAGGGACTTGCTATATACGATAAATAGTGTTTAATATTTTAATTCGCAGCAAGTGCGTCTGGCGGATACTGCTGCAGTATTTCGGCAACAAACTCACGAATCCGTGCTTCTTTCTTATCAATATTGCTGGTATTGTGTAAAGTCCCTTGCCCTTTTCCTTGCCAAACCAATTCTTTGTTCTTGGCATCGATCAGATCAATATAGAGCGAACCTTGGGTGCTAGTACTTACTTGGGTGCCACCGCCCCAACCAGGACCCCAGCCGCCCCAACCAAAGCCACCCCAGCCCCAGCCGCCCCAGCCGCCCCAACCCCAACCGAAGTTGTTATTGTAGACGTTGACACGTTCTTGCTCTTTGGTGAAGATGCTTACTAAAATATCTGGATTTTCCGATTTGACGAATCCTCTTGCGCCCATTTCCGTTTCAATGGCCTTTAAAATGCGTTTTTTGTCCAAATCGGAAATTTGTGCCTTGTCTATTCCGGTTTTGTAGAATGCATAGGATTTGTATTCCTTAAAATTGGCTTCTCTATCATAGTCAGATAGCACTTTTACAGAAGTACATGAGCTAAGGAATAAGACCAAAAGTACGGGGATCGCTAAAATTTTAGTTGCCTTCATTTTTCACTTTTTTTGAGTTATCACAATCTTTTTTTATAGTTTAAAATAACCGCAAGAATCATGCCGAAAAGCATTGGTTGTTATTGGGAATTTGTCTTGGGGTCATACCCATAAGGGCAATGTCGGCAACCGCTTTCACAGCAGTACCCTCTTTTTAGATGGTATTGTTTTGTGAACACACGATACCCGTTTTCGGCCCAGTAAAAATCACCTTCTTCAATGGGAATGATTTTTTTCATCATTTTTAACGCTGTTTTGAAGTGTTTTTCTTGTAAACAATCGTTTGTAAGGTGTTTGAAATAAGACCGTTCAACGAATAGTTTGCCTCTTCAAAATTAGCTTATTTGTGTTAATAACGACCAAAGTACCCTCCTTAAACGTACATTTCATAGGGATTTATAAGGATTTGGTCTATTGGATACAATTGTTGGAAAGAAAATAGAGTTCCTGTCTAAGCTGCCTTTTTAACAATTATCTTTGAGAAAGGCCGTTTTAATCATGCATTATGATACTAGTCTTTAAACATCTTTTCTATAGTAATTATGTCGGACTCTCGGTTTGGCCCTTTATTATCTTAAAAAGCGATGCGCTTAAGGACGATAGGGTGCTGATCAATCACGAGAAAATTCACTTGAAACAACAACTAGAATTATTGGTCGTACCTTTCTATCTTATTTATGTTACGGAATGGTTGCTACGGTCCCTTTACTATTTTGATTTTTACAAAGGGTATCAGAATATTAGCTTTGAGCGGGAAGCGTATTACAACGAACACAATCTTCAATATCCCGAACAGCGTACGGTTTTCAGCTTTATTAAATACCTTTAGGGCTCATTTGCCCATACGTGAGATCAGAAAATCAGCAGGTATTGCTCCCTTTGCTATCAGAGAAAAAAGTCACGCTCTACCTGAAGCGCGAAGATGAAATACACCCCTTTATCTCCGGTAACAAATACCGAAAACTCAAATACAATCTTACCGCGGCCCTCCACGAGGGTTTTAAAACGGTGCTTACCTTCGGGGGTGCTTACTCGAACCACATAGCGGCCACCGCATATGCAGCCTGGGAAGCTGGTTTTAAAAGCATTGGTATAATTCGTGGCGAGGAACTTGTGGATCGGTGGAAGACGAACCCTACCTTACAATTTGCCCATAGCTGTGGGATGCAATTTCAATTTGTTTCAAGAACTTCTTATCGGGAGAAGACCACCCAGCTGTTCTTAAACGATCTCCGTGAGGCCCATGGTCATTTTTATCTCATTCCGGAGGGAGGAACAAACGCATTGGCAGTGCAAGGGTGCAGGGAAATTATTACCGCAACGGATGCCGGTTTCGACCTGCTTTGTTCCAGTGTGGGAACGGGCGGTACCTTGGCCGGAATTATAGCGGCTGCTCATCAGGGACAACGGGTCATTGGCTTTCCTGCGTTAAAGGGCGATTTTTTAAAGGAAGATATTCGTAGCTTTGCAACGCGGGACAACTGGTCTTTACAGACCGATTATCATTTTGGAGGCTATGCAAAGGTTGATGAACCGCTGGTACGATTCATCAATGATTTCAAGCACAAAACAGGAATTCCGTTAGATCCGGTTTATACCGGGAAAATGCTTTTTGGAATTCTGGATTTGGTAAAAAAGGATTTTTTTGTCCCAAAAACACGTATTCTGGCGATACATACAGGAGGCTTGCAAGGAATTGCGGGTATGAACAGCAAATTGAAAAAGAAAAAATTACCACAGATAGACCTATGATCAAGAAAGGGGTGTTTTTTATCATTTTAGGGGTGTTTCTAATGGGTTGTAAGGCCAAAAAACGCACCACCTATGCAAAAAAGAAAACGACGGAGAAAGTAACGTCTCGTGCCAAAACCAAACCGAAGGCTCCGAAGTATGAAGACAACGGTTATTATTCATTGCCTGAAGACAATGGAACCTTTGTACGATTTACCATTAATTCGGTC
This sequence comes from uncultured Flavobacteriaceae bacterium, assembly GCA_938020445.1. GTDB lineage: Bacteria > Bacteroidota > Bacteroidia > Flavobacteriales > Flavobacteriaceae > Pelagihabitans. The sequence continues at coordinate 16,392 of CALIIC010000052.1, forward strand.
GATGAATACATTGCAACTTTTTCGGAAATTGCCCAAATGGAAATGAAAGCCTATGGAATACCCGCCAGTATTACCTTGGCCCAAGGGCTTTTAGAGAGTGGACTTGGAAAAGGGGCCTTGGCCTTAAAGACCAATAATCACTTCGGAATCAAATGCCATAAGGGTTGGGAGGGCGACCGTGACTACTATGACGATGACGAAAAGGGGGAGTGTTTTCGAAAATACAACCATCCTATGTACTCCTTTCGAGACCACAGTATTTTTCTCTCCAGTCGCTCCAGATATGCAAGTCTTTTCGAGCTTGATACCGATGATTACAAGCGCTGGGCAAAAGGGTTAAAACAAGCGGGGTATGCGACGGATCGGAAGTATCCACAAAAGTTGATAGCACTGATCGAAAGACACCGCCTATACGATTACGATACTGCTGTGGGTACAAAAAGAAAGGGAGCTACGGCACTTGAGGATACGGCAGGGCGCTCGGTGTATACGGTCAAAAAAGGAGACACGCTGTATTCTATTTCTAGAAGGCACCGCGTATCGGTAGATGAGTTAAAAGAATTGAATCGTATGGAAGGCAATACGATTTCTATAGGACAAGAACTTACCATTCGCCCTTCCCGGGTCAACAAATAATCTAAGAACAGAATGATTTATCAACGAAGTAGTGCGCTCTTTGCCGAAGCAAAAAAGTACATTCCCGGTGGTGTTAACTCCCCAGTACGTGCGTTCAAGGCCGTAGGCGGAGATCCCATTTTTGTAAAAGAGGCAAAAGGTGCTTATTTGTATGATGCCGACGGCAATCGATTGATCGATTATATCGCTTCCTGGGGCCCTATGATCCTAGGGCACGCGCATGAACCCGTTGTGAATGCGGTGGTAGAAAAAACGAAAAAAGGCACCTCTTTCGGCATGCCTACCGAAATTGAGACACAGCTGGCGAAGTTGGCCGTGTCCATGGTACCCAACATAGATCAGATTCGTTTTGTAAATAGCGGTACCGAGGCCTGTATGAGCGCTGTGCGTTTGGCAAGAGGGTATACTGGGAAAGACAAAATTATTAAGTTCGCCGGTTGCTACCATGGCCATTCCGATTCCTTTTTGATACAGGCGGGCAGTGGGGCCGTTACCTTTGGCAGTCCGAATAGTCCGGGTGTTACACAGGGTACCGCGAAAGACACCCTGTTGGCCGATTACAATGATTTGGAGGGGGTGCAGGCACTCGTGAAGGCCAATAAGGGCGAAATAGCGGCCGCTATCATAGAGCCCATAGCGGGCAATATGGGCTGTATCATCCCGAAAGAAGAGTTTATCAATGGCTTGCGCAAGCTGTGTACCGAGGAAAACATATTGCTTATTTTTGATGAGGTGATGACCGGTTTTCGATTGGGAAAAGGAGGGGCACAGGAAGCCTTGAACATCGATGCCGATATCGTGACCTTCGGAAAGGTAATCGGAGGTGGACTCCCGGTAGGGGCCTTTGCGGCGAAACAGGCCATTATGAGTCATCTGGCACCTGAAGGGCCCGTATATCAAGCGGGCACCCTAAGTGGCAACCCCTTGGCGATGAGTGCCGGTTTGGCAATGCTTACAGAACTGAACGAACGCCCTGAGATTTTTGAAAGCTTGGCCAAAAAAACCGAGTACCTTCATAAGGGGCTTGATAAGGTACTTCAAAAAAAGGGAATCCCCTATCAGATCAACCGCTATGGTAGTATGATTTCGGTACACTTCACCGAGCAAGAGGTGGTCGATTTTAAATCCTCGGCAACGGGAAACAACGATACTTTTAAACGTTATTTTCATGGCATGTTGGACAAGGGTATTTACCTGCCGCCCAGTGCTTTTGAAAGTTACTTTCTGAACAACGCCCTATCCTATGCAGATTTGGATGAGACGATAACGGCTTTGGACGGGTTGGCCTTGTAAGCTTTTGTTACGCATTGCGAACATTTTTTTGTCATTACTCTTGGTATTTTAATTCCGCTTGGTGTTCGTCGTGACTGTTCCTGTTTCGATATCATTCTTATTCCGAATGTATTTTTAAGAAGGCTATGGGGTATTTAACTCGATAATCGAAATTTATAACAGTCCGACGCCTGAACGACAAGTGTTCAGACATGCCTGAACGACAAGTGTCCAGACAGGCTTCTGTCGAAATCAATGTTAATTTCCTTTTAATGTTTCGCAAGCATGCTCCGTGCTACTTTACTTTAGGTGCTTTGGAAAATCCATCCAACCACCCAAAACGCTGACAACAAAGATTTTTTCTTGATTAAAATAATAGGATATGGCATGTGATTTACATCGAAATCGCAGCAGCATGCGATTCTTTACTGCCAGGTACCTTTTGCCCAAGTCGGGATGGTCGGCTAGGTCTGCTAACGTACCTTTTGAGCCAGTGGCGTACTTTAAGGACTGCCTTTTTCCAAACTTTTCTAAAGTACATTTTACAATGCACTTACTATCGTTTTTTACCTTGTTGCTTTATACATAGCTAGTTTCCGGCATTGTATTCATTTAGTGCTTCCTCCCAAATACGATCAATAGTAGCATTAGATGTACCACTTTCCATGCCCTCTATCAATGCTTTGTTTAAATCAACCATGTGCTTGCTTCGCTCTTGATCTTTTCGAATAATACCCCGGACATACTCGCTATCATTCGTGTAAAAACCTTGCTCTATCAAGCTTTTGATATACGCATCTTGTTGTTCGGTAAATGTGATAGATTTTCTAACGACTCCCATAATCAACCAATAGTATGAATAATGGTTCAGTTTAAGAATAAAACCTGCAGAAAACAACCATCCTAAATTTGAATTCTTGCTATTAGGGTAAGGCCGAAAACAATTGATCAATCCTTTATTTCGACCTTCACTAAATAAAATGTTCTCTTCAAGATCAGGCTTGTTGTAGGGCATTTTTGATTTCCGTTGATTGCGTCATAAAATTGGAAATATCCTTGGCCCAAATCTGGTAGGTGGTTTTGGATGGGTGTACCCCATCACTAAAAAAATCGGCCGGTTCTATGGTAAGTTGA
>CALIIC010000053.1 GCA_938020445.1 uncultured Flavobacteriaceae bacterium
TCGCATAAAACAAGATTCCAAGAGTGTAAAACCCGCCACCGGCAAACAATAGCGTAATTCCCCTCACTGAGGTAACCGCCTGCAAATTAGAAAAATCGATGACGATCAACCAACCCATTATCAGGTATAACAGCAGCGATACAAACTCATATTTCCCGGTATAGAATAGTTTTAAAACAGTACCGATCGCGGCAATTCCCCAAACGGCGTAAAAGAGCATCCAACCGCTACTATTCACAAGTGAAATCAATGCCAAGGGCGTATAGGTCCCAGCAATAAGTAGATAGATACTGATATGATCTAGTATGCGAAGCTTTTGCTTAAGATCCACTTTAGATACATAATGATATATGGTCGAAGCCCCAAATAAAATAACAAAAGAGCCACTATACAGCAAAATTGCAAAGGTAGCATAGGAAGTTCTGCCTGCACTTTGTTGTAGTAACAACGGAAGTCCTACAAGGCCAAATAGCACGCCTAAGCCATGGGAAGCAGTATTCAATTTTTCCTCTAAGGCGTATAGTTGAGACATTTATTGGCAAACTTTATTTGTAACGTTTCCCGTGTTTGATAACCATGTCCACATCTTGCAAAAGACTTATATACCGCAATACGTCACCGTCGACCGCAATAATATCTGCATATTTTCCCGGTGTTATTGTTCCAACCTCGTCGGCAACCCCCATCCATAGCGCTGGCCAGTAGGTAGCCCCTCGAATTGCGTACATGGGGTCGATTCCGAACTCATTTACCCAAACATCGAGTTCATTCCATGTAGATTGGCTATGAAACTTCATAGGAATACCGCTATCAGTCCCCACCATAAGTACTACGCCGGCATCTAACAGTTGTTTGATCTTGGTTTTCAAAGTAGGTTTTCTAGAAGGTGTCAATTGAAAATACGGGAGTCGATCTGGGTGGGAAATACTATTTTTTATATCTACGATTACGCTATCCGGTAATCCACGATGCCAAGAATCATTGTCCAACTTTTCAGGATGGTCCCGTACATATTCATAATTATAAAGGCCTTCCACCGTTGGACACCAGAACAACGGCCCCTTATTCATTTGCGCTGTGCGTTCCTTGATCATTTCCATCACATCATCAGGGTACTTAGGTGCCAATGAGAGCCCCGTATGCTCAAAACAGTCGGCATCGACTCGTAAGCCTCTTCGGATTTCTTCAGGGCGATGACCATGAGCCACTACCTTCAACTTATGTTTGTGCGCTTCATCTACAACGGCCCTTAGTTCATCCATCGTCATTTGGTCTTGGTCTATCAGTTTTATAACATCGACGCCCGCCTTTGCCAATTTCCTGATTTTTTTTCGTCCGTCCTCGGCACCGTTCACACCCCACCTAAAATCTTCGGTTCCCGGATAGGGCTTGTGCTGAATAAAGGGGCCGGAAACATAAAGTGTTGCGCCTGGTATTTCTCCTTTATTGATAGCGTCGCGCACGGCGATACTCTCTTCCAACGGTCCGCCAAGATCCCGTGCACTGGTGACGCCAGCCATTAAAAGTTGATGGGCAGACGCAGGCATGATCACATCTTTAAACAAGGGAGGGTAGGTTTTATCCCAATAGGCATAGTCGGCATGCCCGTTGATCATAGTATGCACATGCATATCCCATAAACCAGGCAAAACGGTCATTCCCTCAGTAGAAATAACTTCTGCATCTTTGGGAATAGGTGTATTATCAATGGTACCTACAGCTTTGATTTTCTCACCATCGATAATAATCACGCTATTTTTAATAGGCTCGGCACCGAAACCATCTATAAGAGTTCCTCCCACCATTGCTTTAAGCCCCTGTTCTTGGGCAAAACAATTTACGGCGAGCAAACATAGAATCACATTAGAAAATAGTTGTTTCATGGCGAGTTGTTTTGTTAAATATACCTAAAATTGAAGGATTTGAATCAAATATATCGAACAGGGCCAAGGGGTTCAGTAGAAATTTAATAATTTGCTCTATTACAGCGAATGTTTGGTTTTTTCTTCTATAAAGAATATTAAATTTTTTGCCTTTTTTTGAATGATCATGATACGAAAATTGCTGTCATTACTGATTTTTACGGGAACGGTCTCGAGTTGCGAAGATGTGGTTGATATCGAAACCCCTTCAGAACCGCCACGGTTAATTGTAAATGGTATCTTGAACGTAGATGAAAATGAGCAGTTTATCCCAATAGAGATTCGGGTTTCCCGGACGGACGGTTTTTTTGGAGAAACTACGGTGGTCGCCTTGGAAAGTATCGTAATAATTACTGAGTTTTTTGATGAATTTGGGCTTGTATCCGCTACTGGAGTCTCAAACTTGACCGAGCTAGATGAAGGCTCGGGTATCTATGTCCCGGACCCCTCCTTTACTACGGATCAGCGTATTCCTACAGAGGTTTTGGAATTAAACCCTTTGTTTACATTAATCATCAACTATGATGGCAGGCGGTATGCCGCCCAATCGCGTTATATCCCGGCTGTGCCCATTGATCAAGTATTGCAGGGAACCGAAACCCTTTTAGATGACGATGCCACGGAAATAGTCGTTTCTTTTACAGATGATGAAACACGCGACAATTTCTATGTATTCGACTTTGGTCTTGGAGCGTTTTCGGTCACTGAAGATCAATTCTATCAAGGAGAGTCTTTCTCATTTTCCTATTTCTATGATCGTGAGTTGACTCCAGGGGATGAAATTACAATACAAATACTTGGTGCCGATCAAGGGTTTTACAACTATATCAATTTATTGATAGAACAGACCGAGAACAATCTTGGTGTTTTTGAAACTCCTAGAGCCACTGCTCGCGGTAATGTTTTTGATATTACCGGCTTAGATAATATCGAAATTGTAGACAATTTAGGGCGCCCGCAAGATTTTCCTTTGGGGTATTTTGCCATTGTTGAAACTTTTCAACGCAGCTTGACAATAGAATAATTGCACTTCTTCTTTTCTTTGAGTTCGGTGAAAATCGATCCGCGTTAATTTCGGTTGCATCAGCTATGGAAATCACACGTTTCATAAAGTTGATTGTCTTTTCGAAATGCAACCATGGATCTTCGATCTTCTGAAAAATTAAAGAAAAAAGTTTATAACACCCACCACTAATGCCACTTCCTTCTTCAAAACCTACAACCATCAGCGCAAGATATATTTTGCACCATTTCCTTTTGTTAAATAAAGCTTAAATTCAGCTATTTCCTACAAATAATTCTAGTTGCGGCCGACGGTTCTGTATAATTTTAATAATTTGCTGGTAATAGTAAGTATCAGCTGATTTTTCAGCCCCCAAACGCTTTGTACCAATTTTTCAGCGAACTATCGAATACGCCCTATGAAGAAAATTTTTTTCACACTTTTTACCTCACTCATTTTTTTTGGTTGTGAAGATGTAGTAGATATAGAAACGCCAAGTGAACCACCACGATTAATCGTAAACGGTATTTTGAGAGTTGACGAAAACGAGCCTATAATCCCTGTAGAGATAAGAGTTTCGCAAACCAATAATTTTTTTGAAGAAACACCGGTAACTTCATTAGAGAATGTAGTTATTGTAAGAGAAACATTTAATGAAGACGGTGCTATTATTCAAACCGGTTTTTCCAATTTAACAGATTTAGATAAAGGATCCGGAATCTATGTTCCTGATCCCAGTTTTATGACCGATCAGAATATACCTACTAGTATTCTTAGTGATGATGTACGGTTTACTTTATTATTAACCCATGAAGGTCGGCGCTATGCTGCGGCTACTAGATACGTAAAAGCAGTACCTATCGACACTATAGAGCAAGGAACAGAAACCATCTTTGACGAAGATTCAAAAGAATTGATCGTTTCTTTTACCGATAATCCTGACAAGGATAATTTTTACGTCTTTGATTTTGATTTTGGTGAATTTTTGGTGACTGATGATCAATTTTATCAAGGCAAACCCTTTACATTTTCGTATTTCTACAACAAAAAACTGGAAGTCGGGCAAGAGGTAAAAATCAGTATTTTAGGGGCTGATCAAAGTTTTTACAACTATGTGAACCTTTTGGTTGAACAAACACAAAACAATTTAGGAGTATTTGAAACACCTGCTGCTACAGCCCGTGGCAACGTTTTTGATATCACAGGACTCGACAATATAGATGTTGTAGATAATTTAAATCGTCCCCAGGACTTTCCTTTGGGTTATTTCGCAGTAGTCGAGAGTTTTGAACAAACTTTTGTAATAGAATGATATTCTTTTCTTTACAGACAAATAAAGAACACCCATCCTTTCGTTTTTGTTCAAAGCTAACCAGGTAACTTGTTCAAATTGATTGAGAGTGATATTCCCAATGAGGTCGTTTTATCTTATTACAGATCAAAGCTTTTACAACTATCTAACAACCTTATGGTAGTGCAAACCGAAAATTACCTCGGTGTATTTGAGCTACCCGCTGCAACGGCACGAGGTACCATTTTTGATGTCAGCGAGATTGATAATGATTCCGTCTTTGACATTTTAGATAATCCTCAAGGTTTTCCTTTAGGTTATTGCAATAGTTGAAAGTTTTAAGCAGACCATTGTAATTGAGTAAGGCTCTTTTCTCCCCTTCCGAAGCCCCATACTATTGTTCTCAAGTCTGAACTACCCAGTTTACACTTTACCTAATAAAGAATAGTGTTGAAAGCCCTATTTTTCAGACGGTCATTTTTGCTACCATCACTAACAAACATACCTTTTTTTGGTACAATCAAAATGTTTCAGAAAATGTAGAGTATAAAAAAACCCCGACCCTCTTAAGAGGTCGGGGTTTCGAAGAAGGCGGCTTCCTACTCTCCCACTTGGTATAGCAGTACCATCGGCGCTGGCGGGCTTAACTTCCCTGTTCGGAATGGTAAGGGGTGAGCCCCGCCGCCA
>CALIIC010000054.1 GCA_938020445.1 uncultured Flavobacteriaceae bacterium
AGAAATACTGTCCTGATCTAGATTCTGTTGCTGTTTTTGTGATGGATGCTTTCATGTTGTTCGTTTTTAGATTGATGATTGATGATTGATGATTGATTGATGATTGTTCAGGACCCCGTGATTAGCGGTTAAAGTTTCTGTACTGGGCCCATTGTGCCCTTTTGCTACTTCTAAAAGTAGAGAAATACTGTCCTGATCTAGATTCTGTTGCTGTTTTTGTGATGGATGCTTTCATGTTGTTCGTTTTTAGATTGATGATTGATGATTGATTGATGATTGTTCAGGAACCCGTGATTAGCGGTTAAAGTTTCTGTACTGGGCCCATTGCGCCCTTTTGCTACTTCTAAAAGTAGAGAAATACTGTCCTGATCTAGATTCTGTTGCTGTGTTTGTATTGGATGCTTTCATTGTGATTAAATTTTAGAGATTCGTACGTTTTCTATTTTTTGACTGTGCAATCGGTCTGTGTTCCAACCGAAACCTATTCTGAAATATATTTTGGGACGTTGTAAATGTGGATGTAAAGTTCTCATGATATAGTTGTTTATAAATGACTTACACCTAATAGACGATGGATGTTTAGAATTGTTACAGTACTATGCATAAAAAGGTACTATTTTATTTTGTTTAAGGGCCAAACAGCGCATAATAGGGTAGCGGGTATTTTTTAATATGTTGAAAATCAAATAAGTACTAAACGAAACAATGATAATGTTAAAATTATGTGAAAACCTATATATGAATGAAATAAGGTGAAGTCTGCAGTTGTATTTGGTCGAATTTAATCACTGTGAAAGAATAAAAGGGTGCTAAAACCGTTTGAACCATTTCAATAGTTAATACAGTCCCAATGAATAATTCTCCCTTCAAACTAAGACAGGTATCCTTTTACGCTATCTGGTTGTTTTCTTTACTACTCTTAGCTGCCTGCAGTACTGATGCGACCGATGAAGTGTTGACCCCTGATGCTGAAATGAGCGATGATCCAACCGCCGAAGATGACAAAGAGGACGATACTGAGGACAATATGGAAGATGAGCAGGACGAACCCGGTACACCCGATACGGGCGCTGTGACCTTTGAAAGCGGATTTACCTTAAGCGAATCACGGTCATTAACTAACTTGGTCCTCTCCGCTCAAGAGTATAACAAATTTATTACTGGCGACGGGGATTTGAAAATGGTTTCTCAAAAGGCCTATCAGTATATGAAAGATGATTTTGACTTCATTATTATCCTTTCTGTTGAAGAGACCCAACCAGATGACTTATTCTACGGAAGATCAACTCCTGTTCAAAATAAGGTACAGGGCTTGGGAGGTGGTACGTATGACCTAAGTGCTAATTATGGTTCTTCAGGGCGTTTAAATGCCATTATCTACATGCCCCGGGCCGAATACATTCGAAACGGCCCGTTTTTACATGAGATAGCACATTCATGGGGCAATAAAGGATTTATACCTACCACGGTTGGTGGCCATTGGGGATATGCAAGCACTGCCGGACAGCTGGGTGGTTTTGATGAATTGATCGATATGGGGAATGGTACCTATAAGGGTAGATTAAATGACCGAGACGGCTTTGGAACTTTTGCAAATGGTGGTAATTCTGTTGCTTATGGGAATTTGGAACTATACCTAATGGGCCTTATAGGTCCTGATGCCCTGGAGGCCATTCAAGTAGCCTCGAACCCGGTACGTGGTACTACTGCCGGAGAGTTTACCGCAGATGCCGTTGAAGTATATACTCCCGAAGCGTTGATTGCAACACATGGAGCACGAGTACCTTCGGCAATGAATTCACAAAAAGACTTTACGGCATTGGCCATCATTATATCCAAAGAACCCATTAGTGAAGAGAAAATGGCAACGATTACCAATAACCTCGATAATTTTTCCCAACAGGGCGCTCCTGATGCCTCATGGGGAAGTTTAAATAATTTTTGGATGGCCACTCAGGGCAAGGCTACGTTTAGTTTTGAAGTGCAACAACAGACCTTACGATAAAAAGAAGCGGTTATTTAACTTGGTGTCTATCCAGAAACCATCATGAATGCCTAATATTGTTACTTGAAATAGCAGTAATTGTAGTATGGCAAAAGTTCGTAGTACCTCGCTGGTTATAGCGGCATTTTTTTCTATTTATGTGATATGGGGATCTACCTATCTTTTAAATAAGATTGCTGTGGCCGAATTGCCGCCCTTTATGCTGGCCTCCATTCGTTTTATATGTGCCGGTCTTATCATTTTCATTCTTTGCAAGGTTTTGAAAATTCCTTTGGCCATTACAAAGTTGCAATTTCGGAACACGGTGTTCGCTGGTTTTTTGTTTCTTGCTTTTGGTAATGGGGTAGTGGTATGGGCATTGAAGTATGTTGACACTGGGTTTGCAGCCTTGGAAATTTCGGCACAACCATTGGTTATTCTGCTCATGATGCGATTCTTACAGGGAAAAAAAATTAAACCGATGTCTCTTATAGGGGTGGTTTTCGGAATCATTGGTATCTATTTGCTGGTAAGTCAACAACAAATCATCAATCAAGAAAATTCTGTGACCGGTATGTTGATGATTTTCGGCTGTATGATCAGTTGGGGCTATGGAAGCCTTTTTGTGGGGAATGCAGATCTACCTAAGAACTATTTTGTAAATACGGGATATCAGATGTTTACCGCGGGTATATTGTTGTTTGTGGCAAGTCTGCTATTCGGGGAAGAATGGTCTTATCCTAGTCAGTGGAGTACAAAGGTACAGTACACCATGGTCTTGTTGATCGTATTTGGGAGTATTGTTGCTTTTACTTCTTTTAACTACCTGTTACGCAAGGTATCGCCAGAAAAAGTAGCGACTTCTACCTATGTGAATCCGATTATTGCGCTTATTTTGGGATGGTATTTTTTAGACGAAAAGATTAGCGGTCAGTCAATCGCCGCCGCAGCCATTCTTTTAACAGGAGTGTACTTTATAAATACCACCAGAAAATTTGGAAAATCTGCTAGGGCCCTTAAATAGGGTTTCCTAATCCTTGTTCAATTCTTCCAGCAACCGATCATAGGAGTCGATTGTGGTGAACAACCTTCCTCCGAGATTAATAATGGGTTCCGCAATGGAGTCCAATGGCCGGGCAAAAGCGCCTTTTAGTTGGTCCTTAATTTCCGGGTTTTCCGCAAGTTTAAAAGACTTGAAATGGTAATTGCTTTCTTCCAAGGGGTGCGTAATGCTATCACATTGCAGGCAAACGTCTGTTATGTATACGGTAATTGATTTTTTTGGCTTTATTTTTATTCGTTTGTAGTCTATTTTCAACGCTCTTCGTGACAAACTATCGTTGACCACTAAATCATAGGTGTAATTTGGCTTTTTTCCTCTAGTCGGCACAATAACCTTTAAACGTACTTTTGTAGCGCCTGGTACCCTTACAAGACGGGGTCTCGCCTTACTTTGACGAAAATTAGTGCCTTTTATGGTCAGCAGTACGTCGTAATCTTGTTCCGTTTCATTAAGGGCGTAAAAGGCCAAACGGTTTGGAATTTCTTCTGTAACAATTTTAATGGGTCCCTTTTGGGCATTCGCCTGAAAACTGACAAGCAGCACAAGCAAGAGTAATTTCCGTATCATAAGCAATGTTTCTCGAAAGCGAAAGATAGTCAATTCTTGATATCACCCTAGAAAATAACAGTAAAACGTCCTATCCATTCGATAAAACGACATTTTTATCTATCACTTGTAACGTACGTCAGAGTTTAAGATAATTTTATAGCATGTGTATTGAGAGAGATAGTATCTTGTAAAGATGAGAGAAACGAAGTACTTTGCTTTGACAACCTTTCTTTTTTTTAGTTGTTTTTGGGCTGCGGCCCAATATGCCAGGGAAGATTGGAAAGAGCGCGATTCGTGGATGCACGTGCCAACACTTTTTGAGCTTGCCGAAATAGGGGAAGGGGACCAAGTGGCCGATATTGGCTGTCATGAAGGCTATTTGACCGTTCATTTGGCAAAACAAGTAGGTCTTACGGGCAAAGTATTTGCTGTAGATGTGTTGGAGTACCGACTCGATGAGTTAAAAACCCATTTAAAAGAAAATGACATAGATAATGTGGAGGTCATTTTGGGTGATTATGACGATCCAAAACTATCGGATGCAAGTTTAGATGTGGTGGTACTGGTAGATACGTATCATGAAATAGAGAATTACAACAAAGTTTTGGCCCATGTAAAAAAGGCCTTAAAACCATCCGGGAAATTATTGGTGTTGGAAAAACTAAAAGAACCTCATAAACATAAAGATCGTGATCAACAGGCAAGCGCTCATACCCTATCTATTTCCTATGTTAAAGAGGAGCTGATACAAGCGGGTTTTTCTATAGTAAAAGAGATTGCCGATTTTGGAACCTGGAATCATGAAGTAGAAAAACAAATGTGGGTTTTAACAGCAGTAAATAACTAGGAGTTACTGGCACTACTTCATTTATACGATGCCCTGAATTTTCATTCAAGCTCGTCACAGGAATGATTATACGATTTCATCAAATCCACGATGGGTGCTACAATACCCCTACTGCTTTCGACACGTAGGATACGATCACAGTCTTCAAGATCAAAATTCCATTTGCCATTGGGCGGTATTAGTTTGTCTAAATGCGCACTTAGCTGCTGTATCTCATCGGTTTTGGTTACGGAGGTTTTAAAAACAAGTACGGTATTCATAATGGATGGGTTTATAAGTTTAAGAGGAGAATATTTTAGTGTAAATAGGATGCCTAACACCAAGGCTTCGCAGGTACACACATGCCTGTCCACGATGATGAATTTCATTGTCTATCAAATAGAAAATCGCTTCATATACCTTACATTCTTTGAGTGTCCAAAAAGAAACGGTTTCATGAAACCGCTCCAATGAAAGTTGGTCCCAATTGGTATTGATCAAGAAAGTAGTTTCGTCCCATAAAGCCAATAGTCTTGCTTTGCTATGGACCAAATCAGTCGTTTGGTACTTTTGAAGCGGAACTTCTTTTATAATAACGCGCACTGCCAAACTTGTAATCCTAATAAGTTCCCTGACAATTTCTGAGAACGGTCGCAGTTCACCAATGGAATAGTTGAAAAATGTCTCTTCCGAAAATGTTTCAATGAGCTGTTTGGTATGCGCACGATGATCCTGCCAGTACGCCAGTAGTTCAGTAGGATGAATCACGTACCGTCTTGTTTTCAGGGTCGCAGCGGTTTTATAAGGATAAATCATTTTGTGAGATTCTGTTCTGAAAACAAATTTAGAAACACCTGGTGACAGCTGCATGTCAGTAGCTAAAAATGCCCCTGTTTTTTAAAGGATAGGCATCCTCTAACATCATCTTTATGCGATTTTTTATGGAGCATCAATTTCTTTTTTATTACTACTGACAGAAGGTTGTCATGTCTTCGAGCGTTCTTTGCATTAGATATACCCATACGATGGAAAAGCATAGCGTTAATCAGGACGGAAACTTCCGATTGAAGTCCTATCTTTGGGAAATATGTCTTCAATTTATGGGAGTCGATACGGTAAAACGGTTTGATAGGATTGTGGCGATATTGATTCAGCTACAATCGAAGAAAGTGGTCAAGGCACAGGAATTGGCAGAGCGCTTTCAAGTAAGTTTGCGCACAATTTATAGGGATATACGCACATTGGAACGTTGTGGTGTACCTGTTTTAGGTGAGGCCGGATTAGGGTATTCTATAATGGAAGGGTACCGGTTGCCGCCTATCATGTTTACAAGGGAAGAGGCAGGTAGTTTTATTGCGGCCGAGAAATTAATGCAGAGTTTTAGTGATAAATCACTTGGTTCACATCATGAGTCGGCTATGTACAAAGTGAAATCGGTCTTGAGAGGCAGGGAAAAAGAATGGATAACCGCTTTGGAATCCCAGGTAGTTATTGATCCTGCGCAGGTCTTGTTTAATAAAAATGTTCCAAACGCATTGGAGGTGCTTTTTGAGAGTATTGCGGAGAAAACGCAAGTCTTTCTTCAGTACGCTTCCCTAAGGGAAGATGACCCTACTGAACGAGAAATAGAACCCGTTGGTATTTTTAATGAAAACAACTATTGGTATGTATTGGGGTATTGTCACAAACGTACCGATTATAGGCAGTTTCGTACAGATCGTATTTTAAAAATTCGAAGCACTAAGAAGAAGTTTGCGCTGGTGCATGGTAGTTTGGATGCGCATCGTTATAAAGCGCCTGAATCGGCAAAAACAAAGGTGCGGATCTTGGTGAATAAATCGATAGCACGTTATATTCGCGGCGGCAGTGTTCGCTATGGCTTTGTTTCAGAGGAGAATCGTGGCAAACATATTGAAATGACCTTTATGAGCAGGGACATTGAGAATGAATTTCCGAGGTGGTATTTGATGTTTGGCGATTATGCTACGATACTGGAACCAGATAGGTTAAAAGAGCGGGTTTTGGCCTTGTTGAAAAAAACCGAATCAAAACTTTTGAGTTGAATTTGCTGAAAACCTTCGACTATAAAAGTTGTTTTTTTGAAACAAGCAATCCTCTTTTCGTTCTACTACATACAATCTGTCGATTAAATTCTAAAAAATGCAACGGAAGTAGTATCTTAGTGCCGATTTAAGGTAAGAGGGTTGAGACCCAATAGTACGATCATTCTGGCAAAATTTAAGTGAACTTCTGTTTCATTGTTTCATTCCATTGCATTCGTTCAGTATATTCAATCCTT
>CALIIC010000055.1 GCA_938020445.1 uncultured Flavobacteriaceae bacterium
AAAAAGACCTGCAATTGGAACCGATAACAATGACTTCGGAAACCCAAAACCTAGAGGAGGTAACCGTGGTCGCCGAAAAACCGATGGTGCAAGTAATGGCCGATAAAACAGTGTTTAATGTTGAAAACACGATCAATGCAACAGGTACCAGTGCTTTTGAGTTGTTGCGAAAAGCACCCGGGGTGGTCATTGATAATAACGGAGGGGTTGTGCTAGAAGGAAAGGCCGGAGTGCAATTCTATATCGATGGAAAACCATCCATATTACAGGGCGATGATTTGGTCAATTACCTCGAAAGCCTTCAGGCTACCGATATCGAAGCGTTGGAGATCATAACGCAGCCCTCCTCCAAATACGACGCTGCTGGAAATGCAGGCATCATCAATATCAAGTTAAAAAAAGACAAAAGCTTGGGAACAAATGGGTCTATCACTTCAGGAATAACCATTGGAAATTTCAAACGCTCTAATACAAGTGTTTCATTTAATACCCGGGGCAGCAAGGGTAATTTATATGGTACGTATAGCAATCGGTTTGGAAAGAGTGCCAATTTCCTGAATCTATTTCGTAGACAGGGAGGCACCGAGTTTGACGCAAAAACAAGAAGTATTTTTGATCAGAATAGCAATAACATTAAGCTCGGATATGATTTGTACGCAAGCGCGAAAAGTACCTTTGGTGCCATCTTCAATGGAAACTTCAATAATGGCTTTGGCGAAACCGATTCCAGAACTCCCATACGCCCTATAGGCGCAATGGTGAATGATAGTGTGCTGGTTGCAAACAATCGTTCCTCTTTCAAATCATACAACGTAAATACCAATATAAATTACCGGTATGCCGACACCTTGGGGTATACCGTGAACATTGATTTAGATTATGGAAAATACAAAAGCGACCGCAATGCTTTTCAGCCTAATTTTTACTTCAATGGACCTGAAACAGCAATCATAGACGAACAGATTACTAGGCAAGAAACTCCGATAGATATTGATATTATTACAGCTAAAGTCGATTATGAACAAAACTTCTGGAAAGGGAAACTAGGGTTGGGAGGTAAAATCTCTTTGGTCGCCACAGCGAATACGTTCGATTTTTTTAATGTCGTAAATCAGCAACAATTATTGGATACCTCCCAAAGCAATCAATTTGAGTATGATGAACAGATCAACGCCGCTTACTTTAACTACAACCGCAAATGGAATAAATGGAATATACAGTTTGGCCTGCGTATGGAAAACACCATCTCTGATGGAAACTTGATAAGCAGTCAAGATGCTGATGCCAATAGAGTAAAACGGAACTACGTAGATTTTTTTCCATCTGGAGGTCTTACCTACCAACATAATAGAAAGAATCAGTTTGCACTTACCTATAGCAAACGTATTCAACGCCCCAATTATCAATCGCTCAATCCATTCGAATACAAAATCGATGAATTGTCTTTTAGAAAGGGAAACCCGTTCTTGCAACCCCAATATACCGATAACTTGAAGCTATCGCATACCTTTAATTATCGCCTCACGACTTCTTTGAGTTACAGTTATGTCTCCGATTTTTTTGCACAGGTGACCATAGCCGAGGGCGGGGGTCGAAATTTTTTAACCTCTAGGAATGTAGCAGATCAACAAACTATCAACTTGGGGGTTTCATATCCGGGCAAGATAAATGACTGGTGGCGCATTTTTGTAAGTGTCAATGCGTTTCAAAGCAAATACAAGCCTACAAGCACAGAGTTTTTGGCTGTTACTCAAGAGACGCTTAGTTTATTTGCTCAAAATACGTTTAGTTTACCGGCCGCTATTCGAATGGAGTTATCAGGATGGTATAGTTCACCTTCAATTTGGGGAGGTACCTACCAAGCCGGCTCCTTAGGTTCCTTAAATCTCGCCTTTCAGAAAAAATTCTTCACAGAAAAATTGACAGCACGACTTTCTTTCAATGACCTACTGTATACGGTCCCCTGGAACGGTACCACGCAGTTTGGGGAATTGTTTATTGATGGTAGTGGTGGTAGTGATAGCAGGCAAGTTGCTTTTAGTCTAAGCTACAACTTTGGTCGCAACGAAATTAAGAAGGCCAGGAAACGAAAAACAGGACTTGAAGATGAAAAAGGAAGAATAGAATAACGCTTGTTTTGCAGTTTGGTCCGATGTTTGATTCGGTTGCAGCGTTCAACTAAAAATAACGCCAACTATGCGAAAATGTCTTCTTTATTTCTTTTTACTATGTGCCGCACTCATGTTTGCACAACCTGACAACAATGTAAGTCCGCAATTATTCAAGATAAATGCTTTGGCGCCCGGTGTATCGTATGAGGTAGGTATTGCAAAGAATACCACCTTGAATTTTGATGCTGTTTTTGGTTTTGCTGCCAGAGGAGGATCAGGCAGGGATACCGAGTTCGGCCTCTTTCCCGGTATAAATGGAGAAATCCGATATTTCACCAATATGGAGCGCCGAAAGACAAAGGGAAAAAATATAGGCGGTAATAGTGGCAACTACCTGGCTTTGTCGAATCAACTTCAATCTGGTAACCCGATTATAGGGAGTTTGGCGAATGGGAGTTCCTATTACTACAATATTGCGGCACTATACGGTATACAACGCACCAGGGAAAAAGGCTTCTATTGGGGTGTTTCTTTTGGCCCTGGGGTTTTCAACAATGAATTTGATACCGAATTTGGGCTGCTCGTCAATCTTCGTTTGGGCTGGGTCATTCGAAAACGGCGATAGAAAAATAACTCCCTCAAAATCAACCACATAAAAATAACATAAGTTTATGCCAAGGAGCAAAAAATAGCAGTATCTTTGCACGCTTAAAATGACAGGTTTCTGTTATTGAATATACATACTATGTCAACAACAAAGAATATTGCGATCATTGCGCACGTAGACCACGGCAAAACCACCTTGGTAGATAAGATTATGTACCATTGTCAATTGTTTCGTGAGAATCAAAATACGGGCGATCTAATCTTGGATAACAATGATCTTGAAAGGGAAAGGGGCATTACCATTACTTCAAAAAACGTTTCGGTAGTCTATAAAGAAACCAAGATCAACATCATCGATACACCAGGTCACGCCGATTTTGGTGGGGAAGTAGAACGGGTATTGAATATGGCCGACGGCGTATTGTTGTTGGTAGATGCTTTTGAAGGTCCTATGCCGCAGACCCGCTTTGTGTTGCAAAAAGCGATCGATCTAGGTCTAAAACCGTGTGTTGTCATCAACAAGGTGGACAAGGAAAACTGTACTCCTGAAGAAGTACATGAAAAGGTTTTTGATTTGATGTTCGAATTGGGTGCCGAAGAGTGGCAGCTCGATTTCCCGACCGTATATGGTTCGGCCAAAAATAATTGGATGAGCGAGGATTGGCAGAACGAAACAGATAATATAGAGCCTTTGTTGGATATGGTGGTAGAACATGTGCCTACTTTTGAACCAGCGGAAGGAAACACGCAAATGCTCATTACTTCCTTGGATTTCTCCTCCTTTACAGGGCGAATCGCGATAGGAAGACTGCAACGAGGTGGCCTCAAGGAAGGCCAGCAGGTTTCGTTGGTCAAAAGGGATGGTAGCATTGTAAAATCAAAAATCAAAGAACTTTTTGTCTTTGAAGGTCTGGGTCGTAAAAAAGTACAAGAAGTTGCCACAGGAGATATTTGTGCCATTATTGGTTTGGAAGGTTTTGAAATAGGTGATACGATTGCCGATATTGAAAACCCGGAGGGCTTAAAGACCATTGCGATCGATGAGCCGACCATGAGCATGCTGTTTACCATTAATGATAGTCCGTTTTTCGGGCAAGATGGCAAGTTTGTTACCTCGCGTCATATCAAAGAGCGTTTGGAAAGGGAATTGGAAAAAAATCTCGCATTGCGAGTAAACGAAACCGATAGTGCCGATAAGTTTTTGGTCTTCGGGCGTGGGGTATTGCATTTATCGGTCTTGATAGAGACCATGAGAAGAGAAGGATATGAATTGCAGATAGGGCAACCGCAGGTAATCATCAAAGAAATCGATGGTGTAAAATGCGAACCTATCGAATCTTTGACAATCGATTTACCAGAGGCTGTTTCCGGTCGTGCAGTAGAAATGGTGTCGATCCGAAAAGGGGAGATGACCAGTATGGAGGCAAAAGGAGACCGTATGTTGTGCGAGTTCTTGATTCCTTCGCGTGGCATTATCGGCTTGCGTAACCAATTGCTTACGGCCACTGCCGGAGAAGCGATCATGGCACACCGATTTTTGGAATACCAACCTATGAAAGGTGATATTCCACAGCGTCAGAACGGATCATTGGTCTCTATGGAAAAAGGAAAGGCAATTCCTTATTCGATTGATAAATTACAAGACCGTGGTAAGTTTTTCGTTGATCCGGGAGAGGATATTTATGAGGGGCAGGTCATTGGTGAAAACTCTCGTGGCGACGATATGACCATTAATATTACCAAAACCAAAAAACTATCGAACGTACGTTCGGCAGGAGCTGATGACAAGGCGAAAATTGTTCCGGCAATTAAGTTTTCCCTCGAGGAAGCCTTGGAGTATATTCAAAAAGATGAGTATGTTGAGGTAACGCCCAAACATCTACGATTGCGTAAAATCTACCTTACAGAAGTAGAACGCAAACGAAATAAAATCGCCTAAAAGGCGTATCACTACTTTAAGAAAAAGAGCCCTGACGGTAAACGTCAGGGCTCTTTTTATTGGTGTCCATATTAGGCTTTCGGCTGCTTGTGAAAATATTTTTTAGTATTCTGGTCACACTGGCTATCTTACAAATGTCTAATTAAATAGGATATGGAGCCAACACTTCACATACTGGTAGAAAAGGCCAAAAAGGGAAATCGTAAGGCCCTGGAGCAACTGATACTTGAGGTCAAAGATTTGGTATACAACCTTTCCCTCCGAATGTTATTGTTTCCAGAAGACGCAGAAGACGCCACACAGGAAATATTGGTAAAGGTAATTACCCATCTAAGTACCTTCCGTGGAGAGAGTGTATTTCAGACCTGGGTTTATAGAATTGCTACCAATTATTTGCTTACGGTGAAAGGTAAAAAGGGTAAGGAGTTTTCGATGGACTTTAATTCTTACGGCACGCTGATCGATGATGGCCATTCGGATACTATACGATATTCTGAGAATAAAGGAGAACAATTGCTTTTAGAGGAAGAGGTGAAAGTGAGCTGTACCCATGGGATGCTGCTATGCCTGAACGAATCGGGTAGGATGGTTTATATCCTGGGGGAACTTTTAGGGTTTACAAGCATCGAAGGTGCCGAAATACTTGGAATTACACCGGTAAGTTTTAGAAAAAAACTGTCAAGGGCCCGCGCCAAACTACGAAGTTTTTTAAGCGCGAAATGTGGTCTTGCGAATCCTGCCAATCCTTGCCGCTGTCGAAAAAAAGTAGATCATTTGATCGCGAAGAAATTGGTGAATCCGAAGGGCCTTCGATTTGCGGTTCAAAAAGAACGCAGTATCGATTTGATGCGCACCATTGACACTTTGGAAAAATCCGCTTCCATTTTTCGTACGACGCCCCAATTTGCAACTCCCGAAAGTGTGATCCAAAAAATGAAAGAAACGATACAGTTGTTATGACACAACCACCATTTAATAGGAAGCAATTTATTCGAATTATGCTGCTAACCAGTATTTGGGTCCATGCTTCCGAAGTATTTCGCTATTTCGTATTGGTCATGCCTAGAACAAGGCAGTTTTTTGAGCATAGAATGGGAATAGCCGAAATGAACTGGGGTATTTTTACTATTTGGGGAGTATGGGATACACTATTGACCGCATTGATGGTATTTCTCTTTTGGTTGCATATGCACGTTTTCGGAAATAATTTTAGAACCGTTATGCTTTCGGGAACATTATCATGGCTCTTTTTCTTTGTTCTTTTTTGGGTAGGAAGTGCCAATATGGGAACCACCTACTGGGGAATGCTACTGACCACTTTGCCACTAAGTTTTGTAGAGACCCTTGGGGCTACATTTATCGCCTCAAAATTATATGCCAATTCATTTAAAAATTTGATTGTATGAAAACTCCAAAAATCATATCCATACCAGAAAAAATGCAAGGTTTTTATGGTTCAGGCACCATGTTGCATCCTGAAAAGGAGATGGTAGCGGAATTTATTGGCTCAATTCCTCCAGGAAAGGTCATTACGATCGATGATTTGGCAAAAAAGTTGGCTATTACTTTCGGCGCCGATGTTACGTGTCCTATGCGAACGGGAAATCAGCTGAAACGCCTTTCAAAAGAAAAAAGTACACTTCCTTTCTGGCGGGTAGTGCGTACAAACGGTTTACTGATCAAATTTGACGACCAAGCCCATTGGGCGACGGTATTGGAAGCCGAGGGCTTTACATTGTACTATACAAAATCGAATCAAGTTCAGATACGACCGGAAACAAATCAGCGCTACGCTCTTTAGCCATTTTAAAGAATCATTGAACAGACTTTACGGCTGCAACCGCAGCTCCAATGATTCCGGCATGATTTCGAAGTTCTGCGGGCATTACAGGAGTTTCGATGGTAATACAGTCTTTGTATTCATCAAAATCTTTTGAGGCGCCTCCACCTAAAATAATCAGATCTGGGCAAACAATCAATTCGACCAATTTTAAAAATCTGTTGAAGCGTTTACCCCATTGCAAATAGGTAAGGCCTTCGCGCTCTTTAGCAGAATCGGCAGCCCAAAGTTCTATTTTGTGGTATTTTTTATAAGGAATTTGACCCAATTCAAAATTCGGGATCAACACCCCATCCAAAAAAGCACCACTTCCCAAGCCTGTACCGATCGTGATCATCAATACCAAGCCCTTCTTGTCCTTTCCAATTCCGTAGTTCATAGTGGCATAACCAGCCGCGTCGGCATCGTTAACGACAGTCACCGATTGCCCCGTAGCATCTGAGAATAATTCTTGCACGTCGCGTCCGAGCCATTTCTTATGAAGATTTCCGGGAGATTTGCAAATACCATTTTTAATAACGGTAGGAAAACCGACACCAATGGGCCCCTTGTGGTCAAAGTGCTTTGCAATGGCCGCTACTACCTCGGCCATTTCCTTAGGTTTTCTCGACTCGGGGGTGGGAATTCGAAACCGTTTTGTCAACATTTTCCCTGTCACTGAATTTACCAAGGCCCCTTTTATTCCTGAACCTCCAATATCAATTCCTAAGACTTCCATTAAATGGTATTAAAATTCACGGGCAAAAATAATAAAAAAGAATTGTTCACAATGGGGTTCTATTTTTCATTTCCGCACTATAGGGTGCTAAGGTAAAAATTATGAACGTTTTACTATTTTAAACCGGTTATAAGGTTTTCTTAATCAGATGTACCGTTTTCACCAATAAAAAGGCGGGCATGATCGCTTCAAGTTCTGATTGATTGATTACCGTGATGACAGTAGCATTGAGATTTTCTACATAGGCAAGATAACAGGTATAGCCGGGATCAAAACCGCTATGACCCATTACCCGGCCGGCTTTTTTTGACTTTTCAAATTGCATTACGCCAAGGCCATATCCTTTTTCAAATTCGAGCATTTTTGCCAAGGTAGCCTTTGATGTAAACAAAGCGCCCGTGAATACGTTTTTTCCGAATTTTAATAAGTCTTCCGTAGTGGTTAATAACCCTCCCGCGGTATTCCCACGATTAAAGTGAAAGCTAAAAGAAGTGAGGTCCCAATCCGTATAATACCCTTTAAGCATTTTGGGTAGAACGGTTTTGGGGGGTGCCAAGGAGGTGCTTTTTAGTTTTAGAGGGCTTATGATTCTCTTTTCAAGTATCTCTGAAGCGTCTACCTGGTCAACTTTTTCGGCAATCATGCCTAGCAGAAGGTAGTTCGTGTTCGAATAGTGATACTTTCCAAATTTGTTAGAAGAAGGTACTTTTAATGCAATTTGCATGCGATCTTCAAAGGAATATATTTTATCAGGAGCATTCCTGTAACCATCCAAATGGGTCTTCGCGTTGTTCAGGTAATCCGAAATGCCACTGGTATGCCTTAGCAAATGTTCAATAGTAAGTACATCTTCATAGGAAGTACCGCGATAAGAAGTTAACTTTCGTATTAGATCAGTATCAAGATAGTCTATTACTTTGTCCTGTAGGGAGAGTTTGCCTTCTTCTTGCATTTGTAGGATACAGACTGATAGGAAAGTCTTGGTAATACTGGCGGCGATGAATGGTTCGTCACCTTTCAACGATTTGGTTTTCTGCATGCTTTGATATCCCGTTGCGTATTGCCAAGATAACTTACTAGGGTAATCTATGGCGACCATAACACCGCTCGCTTGCGGGTTGATTGCTAAATACTCATCTGCAAGAGCGGTGATACTTTGCTTATTGAACGTTAGTGTATCTTTTTTTTGAGCGCGCAGGGGAGTGGTTACCAGGAGGAAAAATGATAGATAAAGAAATTTCATAGGATTTTGTTCTTAGGCATTCCGCATAGACAAAGGTTCTAAGAAAAAGAGAAGGGAATCTTGTAATTGTTACAGAAAAAAAATCAACTTGAAACCAATGGCTCCAAAATAGCGGCGTGCTAGCGTAGGTCTTCTTGAAAATTAGTACTGTAGACCGCTCCTTGCTCATTATCCAAGCGTACAAGTTCTACGATACCCGTACCTTCAAATTGAATTCGAACCCCCACGATCTTCTTTGGAGTCTCGGGAACTTTAAAGACGTAGGCAAGACGATCATTTACAAAAATAGACAGTTTTTGATTTTCAGAAACACAGCGCACTGTTGCCCGGTTCGAAAAGTCGACTCCGAAGGCAGAAAGGTCCGTTTTTCTCCCGTCGATGTATTCGTCAAATGCCATTAGATTCAATTCGGCGACACATCCTTTGTCGGCCAAGGTGAGGATAATGGCGCCCCCGTCATACAATAGGGTTATCAGTGCGCCTTGACAGGCATTGACACCTTCATCGTATTGGTTTTGAAG
The DNA here is from genome assembly GCA_938020445.1 of uncultured Flavobacteriaceae bacterium. Taxonomy (GTDB): domain Bacteria; phylum Bacteroidota; class Bacteroidia; order Flavobacteriales; family Flavobacteriaceae; genus Pelagihabitans. The sequence goes on from CALIIC010000055.1 coordinate 8,979, forward strand.
TACTGCGGTAAATGTAAAGTCATTGGTGTATAATTCCCCAAAATCACGTACTTGGTGAAAACTGACCCTCGTGCGGGCAATACTAGGGTCCACGCCATACTTGGTAAAGGTGGCCTCGCTAATGCCCAAGGAGCCGTTTACAAACATTTCCTCATTTTTTAGATAAATGGGGATGCTGTCGGTATCGATCATTCCCAGCCAATCGGGAGAGGTGATGAATACGTCCTTTTCTTTTACAATGGAATCGTCTATGACCAATTTAGACTTAAAAAAACCCGGTCGGTAATAGATACAGGTGGCAATGCTATCTTCCCTATTGATTTTTATGCGTTTGCGACGATCCCAGCTTTGTTGAATTTCAACTTGGGCATTTTTAGGAGCCGAAGACACATCGTATTCGAATACCACGGAGTTGGGAATACCATTACTTACGGGCCTACTGGTAAACGAAAAATCTTCGGGGTCGTAGGATGTTTTTTCGATTCCTTTTTTGGAAGAGATCAAGAAGAACCCCAGTAATGCGCCTAAAACCAAGAGCCCCAAAATTCCATAACCAATTTTCGCATTCCGCAAGAACCCCTTTTTCTTTTCTTTGGCAGGTTGCTCCTGCATGCGAACAAATGCCCTCCAGTTCGTATACCCCAAAAATTCAGAGAGGATATCGAGGGTTGCCATACTAGGGTTGGCCACCTGTTCGGCCCTTCCCCATATGCGCTTTAAGGTGGTAACGCTTAGGCGTTTATGGGTCGTCTTTAGAATGCGTTCGCTTAGCGCCTCAAAATCTTTATTGGTCCATGTATTCCCATTTCCCCAATCGAGTTCTTTCTCGATGGCCGATACCAAATGTACTGTCATGTGTAAAGTAGATGTGACCATAAAAATAGCAAGGGCGTTTCACGTGGCCCGTTTTGAACAGGATTAAACAGAATTGAACAAGTTGTACAATAGGCTTCTTAAAATTTGGAGGGTAATTTTAGCCTTCATCAAAGTTAGTTTTAAAATGCAAACAGAACAAAAAGTGAACGGTATGATTAAGAAAGTATTCCTTATGGTAGGGCTATTGCTCCTAAACGGGGCGGTGAACGCGCAGCGCGCAAAAAAAGGCAAGAAAGAACTAAAGGTCCCTATGACCGCTGAACATTGGGCACCCACAGCTGGCTCGGTTGAATTTGTAACACACCGTTCGGTGCCTGCGATTCGCAGTGCCAATGAGGAAGGATTCGGGGTGCATCTGAAAGATGTTCAATTTGCCGATGGTACCATTGAATATGATGTAGAGCTCATTGGCCGCGGTTTTCCGGGAATTATGTTTAGAACGGGAAAAGATACCTTAAACTCCGAATTATTTTACATTCGATACTTCGGGACACCAGACGACAAAAAGCGCACTACCTTGCAATATACTTCCGTTCAGGATAAAGTAAATATGTGGGACATGACCGATGATTACCAGGCGGCGGCGACCATTTACGAAAAAAGATGGAATCATGTAAAACTCGTTGTTCATGGGAGACAATTAAAAGTCTATGTAAACGACATGCAACATGCGGTACTGCAAGTGCCGGCCATGGAAGGAGAAAACGAAGTGGGCGGAATTGAGCTTACCGGGAATGTGATTTATGCCAATTTTGTCGTACGCCCAGATGCTACGGAAGACCTTCCGGCAGGAGCAGGGTTCGACCCCACGGGGAACGATCCTCGTTATTTGCGTAATTGGTCTGTTACCGAACCCATTGATTTTCCCTTTGGGAAAGACCTGATGGTGGGGATCCCAAGAAGCCCTGGGGTCAGCATTGACCCTACTTTGTTCGATAGCACCGCGGTATGGACACCGCTAAAAGCAGAACGCCGTGCGCTTGTTAATTTGACGCGTAGGTTTGGAGAAACGAAACAGGGAGCACGCCGACTCACTTGGATAAAGACCAATATTACGGCAGAAGAAGCTCAAAAAAGACAGGTTGATATGGGGTTTAGTGATGAGGTGTGGGTTTTTATCAACGGGCAACCCTTGCATATTGATAAGAACTATTACGGTTCACCGGGAATGAAAGAGCCTCGGGGACGCTGTTCCATAGAGAACACTTCCTTTGAATTGCCCTTGCAAGCGGGAGAAAATGAAGTGCTGATAGGGGTAACGAATTATTTCTTCGGATGGGGTATTATTGCACGTTTGGATGATTCGGAAGGACTTTCTTTTTAATAAGAGGGTTTCAAGCTAGGTTTGTAGAATCATGGCGTTTCTGCTAGTTTGAGGCAGTTTCACCTTGGTTTGTATAACGTAAAAAAGCCCATGTGAATACATGGGCTTTTGTTTGAATAAAAAAATTATCCCCTACGTACTTTAGCTTGAGTACCTTTTTTTGCTCTGGGTTCCGCCTTGCTAACTCGTTGGGAAGCGCTTTGGCTTGAAGAACCAGTACTGCTACCCAGCCCAGCGAGATTTGCCGTTGAACTTTGCCCAGTTACCGCTTTTCTTGCTTTTGCTCTTTTTTTCCGTTGCTTGTTAGCCCGGTTTTTTGCATTTTTCACCTCTGCTTTAGTAGGTATATCTCTAATCGCTTGGTGTTCGTTGCGAACATCTGCGGCGACTTGTCTTGCAGTACCTGGAGCTGCTTCCATAGCTGCGAAGGCTACCTTTCCAAAGGTTCCCATGGAATCAGGGATGGCTTTGGATATCTGTTTTAGTTCCTTCTCTACTGTGGCCAATCCTACTCCTTTCCCCTGTTTCCTATTTTCATGAGCTTTCATCAAGGCCCTAGTGAAGGACTCTGGGGTGGGAGGCACCAATTGCAACCTGTCCGGTTTGTTCTCCATTGTCTCCAAATCTCGAGCAAGACCTACTGAATCTGTGACTATTACCTGTGGGTTGTAATTCGATTTTTGCATTTTCTCTTCCAAGGAGATAATCTGTGACTCTAATATTTCAGGACCGGCCAGTACATATCCATCGGCGACCGAACTAACTAGTAAAATATCACTTGCTGCATTTGCTATTGGTAGTTCTGGGTTTGGGATACCAGATTTAAAATGATATATGGATCCCGGGAATTCCTTGTTGACAGCTTCCAGAAGTATTTTAGCTTCTATTTCGTATTGTGTATATTCATGAACCGCGTCCCCAGATCTACCTTTACCGGTGACCAGGTTGAATTGGTACTTTTGCTCCGGATTTTCAACTCCTTGAGCCTTTAATTCTCTCAAAAAGTCCCTATATCCTTCCAAAAATTCTGCAATACCCTTGGTATAGTCGAACCGTTGTACAGAATTAATTTGTGTTTTTTCCGGGTCGAAATAGACCTGCTCGCTTACGGTCATCTTATCAAGGAACGTGGCTCCTCCGTCATTCATCCTGTCGATAATGCCGGGCCCCGCTTTAATCATTTGGGTCTCGTTTCTCGTTGGGCTGTCTTTTTCTTTCAGCTCTTCGATTTTTTCTCCAAATTCCTTAACGGCCTTTTTTTGCTGGTCCCTATATTCAACGGCAAAATCATCGGTCACTTTCCGTACATCGGAGACTTTCTGATCGCCCCCTTCTTGCTGTTCCTTTTTCGGAAGCGGCTGAGGAGCCCCAAGTTCTTGGTTCAATTTATTGTCGGTTTCCAATCCTTGTTTTAGAAATGGGGCTCGCAATAGGAAGTTTTGTTGCATTACCGCTTTTGGTACGCCAATAGGGTTGACAAAAACACGGTTTGAAAGGTCCTGCAATTGTGCTTGATTTAATACGTCAAAGTTCTTTACAGTTGCCAAAAAGCCTTCTGCGTCCCCTTCTGTATGGAAGCCCAAGGTATCGGCTTTTGTTAAATTGGTAAGAATTTCTTTGAACTGTTCCTTATCTGTTTTATTAAAATTAGCGTACACTACGGTATCTTCTGCCTGGCCCCCAGCCAAGTTGGTAAGCGTTTTCTTGAATTGATCAAGTATACTAGGCCCGGAATCAGGGCTTATTTCTGGCCATGGCTCGTGATGGAAGAAAGATACTTTTGGGCTACCTTCCAGTTCGGACTTTTCCGCCAAATCTTTGATCATTCCCGGTACATGAAACACATGGTAGTCATGCGCCCATACGGTAAGGTCATCTAACGTTTCCTTAGGTTCACCTTCCTGTAGGCCTTCGTTCCTTTCTGCCAGAAGATCCTCCATGATACCCATTAACTTTTGGGAGTATTCTTCGTCTATTGATTTTAGAGACTCAAAATTAGCTTTCCGACTTTTCTTTTCCGGCATGCTATGAATCAAGGGCCAGATGCTTCCATTAGTCGCATTTACATAATACTGCCAGAATTTTTTAGGTTCTACATAATGGTTTTGAAATGTTTGTGTAGTACCCTCTTCCTTGTCGATTCCTTGTTTGACACCATATTTCTTTAAAGAGGCTTCTTTTTTTTGATCTTCTGTGGCTCCTTCACTCTTCATGATGCCTACCCATCGTACCATTTCATGCGTCGCCGGTATGGAATTTAAGATTCCAGGTGCTACACCTCCTCCTTTAGCCTTGCCGTCAAAACCTACGGGCAACGCACTTAGCACCTGAATTACAGGCTTCTTTTTGGTTTTCGCTGCAGTTTTTGATACTTCTGCTTCTTGTTCTTTCTGTTCGTTAATCATCTTTTTACTATTTTATTGTTTCTACTTTTTTTGATAATTTGAAATTTTCACGCGCTTCTCCTTTAAGTACGAATAGTGGTTAAATACCCCCAAGAATGTTGTGTTATTTTCTCACGCATTATATTTTAGATAGCTAAAAATCAGTATTTTAATGGCATGTGTATTCCTAAGAATAAATGGATTCCAAAAGCATGGGACGAAAGGTAAAAAGGAAAATGGCAGTAGTCGACAGCCACTTTTTGGGCCGAACTGATTTCACGGGGTACGTATAAATCTTGTTTTCTAAGTCTTTATAGTAACGAAAATGTCGCTCTTCATTTCAAAAGGATCAATAGCATCTGCTTTTTAGGGTTTATAAGAACGTATTTTCAAAGTAATGGGTACCTGACTGCCATAGGTTTTAAATAAGAGGGTCTGAAGCCCTTAAAAAGGAGACTGAACAAAATTAGCCGCCCGAAGCGCTCGAATTCGGTTGATCAATGCTATTAACCAATATGAATACCTGAATGATATGCTTTCAATTTTCGAAAATCATGCTATTCATCTTTGATAATTGGGTTCACCTTAAGCAGATTGATGTTGCGAGTGATATCATTTTTTATCGGTTGACAAGGGCGTGTGTTGTTAACGCTATGGTATCAACACTATGCATAACAGCTGTTAGGTGCTGCTGAGTT
>CALIIC010000056.1 GCA_938020445.1 uncultured Flavobacteriaceae bacterium
CATCATTTCGGGCAATTCAAGATGTCCTATTCGTTTTAGATTGTTTTCTACCTCTTTCTGCTTGTAAAAAAGTTGGTGCTCATAGCCCATGTCCTGCCATTTGCATCCACCACAGGTTCCAAAATGTTCACAAGTAGGGGGTACTCTTTTGTCCGATAAGGTGTGAAACTGGGTGGCAACTCCCTCAAAATAAGCTTTTCTCTTCTTTGTTGTTTGTACATCTACCACATCACCGGGAACGGTATTGGTAAGGAATATGACGCGCCCATCTGGAGCTTTGCCTATCGTTTTGCCCTTTGCACCTGCATCTACGACCGTTACATTTTCGAAAAGAGGGCGTTTCTTCTTTCTTCGCATGAGGCAAAAGTAACAATCACATTGCATTTATAACTCCTATCTTTAGAAGTAAACTATTAAAAAAAGTTAAAAAAGTGAACCTTTTGAATCTTCTACTGTCTTTAGCATAGATAATCACGGCATGACTTCCCAAAAAGTATTTGATGCATTGCTCGTACTGCGGCACCAAGCCGGGGATAAAAAGGCAATGACGCTCTTGGTGAAACGGCATCACAAACGTTTGTGCAAGCATTCGTACTGGTACACAAAAGATATGGATGTGGCGCAGGATATCGTCCAAGACTCATGGGGTGTTATTTTGAAAAAAATCGGAGGCCTGAAAGATGCCAATGCTTTCGGAAGTTGGTCGATGCGAATCGTTACGCGAAAGACTTTGAACTTTTTGCAACGCAACAAGCACGTTGCATTACAGGCAGCACAATTAATGGCAGTTGTGGAGGAAGCTCCAGAGGTAACCAAACAAACATCGGCGATAAAAAGGTTGGGAGCGGCTATACAGAAATTGCCTAAAGATCACCAAGCGGTACTCCGTTTGTTCTATACGGAAGGGTATTCGTTGAAAGAAATTAGCCTTATACTTGGGATTTCTGTGGGCACGGTAAAATCTCGTTTGTTTCACGCACGTGAAAAATTAAAAACAGTTTTAAAGAATTAAAAAAGATAGAAGATGAAAAGAGACTTGGAAAAAATAGACGAATTGATCAAAGAAACATTAAATGTAGAAGAGGCAGAATTCTACGATTCATTGGAAGAACGAAATCTTTTTGGAAAACTAGGGGAAGTGTACAAGGGGAAAATGGGATGGTTGATAGTGGTCATGAATCTGGTAACCCTTGTTTTTCTAGGTTTGTTTGTATACTGTTTGGTTCAATTTTTTGAAACAAATGATACCAACATGCTCATTAAATGGGCTTTGGGAGGGTTTATATGTTGGAGTTTCTTGACAATGATCAAATTGTACATTTGGATGCAAATGAACAGAAACGATGTGTTGCGCGAGCTGAAAAGAATCGAATTACAATTGGCGGTACTTAAAGAGCGAGACACTACAAATAAATAAAGGGAGCCCCATAAATGAAACTCCCTTTTTGGGATTGAATATCCCAACTGAAACAAATTGTGTTAACGGTTAGTGTTATTGAATTTATCCAGTATACGTTCCATTTGTTTGCCTGCCGCGACTCTGCCTCCAAGGCCAAACGATAAGGCGATGGTAACAGCAACGGTACCCAAGGTAATACCAAATGCAAGGTTGATAATATTATCACCGATGCCCATGGTTTTTAAGCCCATGGCAAGGAATATGGCCAATACGCATATCCGTACGATCGATGCTATAAAGCCGTTGTTGTTCTTTGCCATGCTTTGATGCGCGAGTGTTGCGATCCAATTACCTAGGAAGAGAATCACCAATCCGAAAAGTACATTGCCGGCAATACCGACTACCGTATTTAATATTTTTGTCAGTTTTGCGAATTCGAGTTTTTCTATCGCGGTCATCAAGCCAAAAATCACAATAAAAAAGAAGGCAACGTCGGCTACGATGTTTGGAATATTAACCTTGTTGGTAAAATTACCCAAGTTCATTCCTTGCAGTAATTTATCTAGTTGTAAGCTTTGTAATAATTCCCGGATAAGCTGAGTTACGAATCGGCCACCGATTATAAAGAACATCAGAATCAGCGCAGCTACCAGAATTTTGGGAATGGCAGCAAAAAATTGTTGTAGCATATGCGTAGCCGGTTCTGAAATCGCTTCCATATTTAGAATGTTCAAAGCAGCGATCAACAAAGGAATAAAGATGAAGATAAAAACGACCTTTTTAAGAATACCTACAAGGTCTAAATTTTCTGGCAGTCTCAGTTTGGGGACCAAGTTCTGTAGGGTGTCTCCCGATAACCCCACTAACTCGGATACAATGGTCGCTAGCATATAACCGACATAGGCGACCAAACCTGCTCCGATAATATTTGGAATGTAGGTTAAGAAACTATTCAACAAGTTTTTTACTGGGTCTAACACACTGGTCATCCCGAGTTTCTCGAGTACAAGCATAAAAACGAAAATCATCATGAGGAAGTAGAGCAATTTTCCTATGAATTTAGAAAGGGTAATTTTATTGGACCCTAATTTATCATCTATTTTGGTCCTTTTAATAAGTTTGGTAACTAAGCGACGTACAAAACCGGCAATGAACCATCCAATAATCAAGATGGCGAGGGCGGCTAGTGTGTTGGGAAGAAAATCTCCCGTTGAAGCTGTTAATTTTTCAAGAATGTTTTCTAAGTAATTCATATCATCGTTGTTTTCTCGTTGGTATATAAATTAAGACACACGCTTTTGATGAAAGGTCACTTTTTGTCGTTACAAATCACTTGAAATCCTCTTGGGGCCCCTGAATTAAACAAATAATATTGCTATTTTTGTTGAAATTATCAGAGGATGATTTCTCTCCTACGCTGAATTTTCGACACTTCGAAAGGAAAAAGGTATAGAAGGAATTGCTAAAGTTTTATTTAAAGTAATTTTTTATCATGTCAGTTTTAGAAAGAATAACTTCTAAAGATGCAATTGCATTGGAGGATAAACACGGTGCTCACAATTACCACCCATTACCTGTTGTATTAAGCCGCGGGGAAGGTGTTCATGTGTGGGATGTTGAAGGAAAACAGTATTATGACTTTTTATCGGCCTATTCAGCCGTCAATCAAGGGCATTGTCATCCCAAGATCGTAGGGGCTATGACAGCGCAAGCGCAAACTTTGACGCTTACTTCGAGGGCGTTTCATAATGATATGTTGGGCAAGTACGAGAAATATGTCACGGAAACATTCGGGTTTGACAAAGTACTGCCTATGAACACAGGAGCCGAGGCTGTGGAGACGGCATTAAAATTATGCCGTAAATGGGCGTATGAGAAAAAAGGGACTCCAGAAAACCAAGCAGAGATCATCGTTTGCGAAAATAATTTTCATGGAAGAACCACAACGATTATTTCTTTTTCCAATGATCCGGTTGCCCGTAAAAATTTTGGTCCGTATACCGATGGTTTTATAAAGATCGCTTATGACAATTTGCAAGCCTTGGAAACGGCTTTGGAAAATAATCCCAATGTTGCGGGTTTTTTAGTGGAACCCATACAAGGAGAAGCAGGTGTATATGTACCTTCGGAAGGCTACCTTGCAGCGGCCAAGGCCTTGTGTGAAAAATACGGTGTATTGTTTATAGCCGATGAGGTACAGACCGGCATCGCTCGAACCGGTCGTCTATTGGCAACCTGCGGCAATTGCTCCTGTGCTGATAAGCACTGCAGCGGTAGCCCTGAAACGAAACCAGACGTGCTGATTTTAGGAAAAGCCTTATCGGGAGGAGCGTACCCGGTATCGGCAGTTTTGGCAAACGACGATATAATGGGGGTAATCAGACCCGGAAATCACGGAAGTACTTTTGGAGGGAATCCTATTGCTGCTGCCGTGGGTATTGCCGCCTTAGAAGTTATAAAAGAGGAGGAGTTGGCAACGAATGCCTACGAACTGGGTGTATTGTTTAGAGCAGAAATGAACAAGTTCATTGCAACCTGCTCCGTTGTGAATTCAGTGCGAGGAAAAGGACTGCTCAATGCCATTCTAATTAACGATACGGAAGATAGTTCTACCGCTTGGGATATTTGTATGGCCCTGAAGGAGAACGGACTTTTAGCAAAACCCACCCATGGGAATATCATACGTTTTGCGCCGCCCTTGGTAATGAGTGAAGAACAGTTACTAGATTGTGTGGGGATTATTTGTAAGACCTTGCAGCAATTTGAAAAGTAAATAAAAAAGCCCTGATAATTTTGTCAGGGCTTTTTTTATGGGTCGTTAAACCACTATCTAAATCCTCCTTCTGCAGCTATAAAGGCTATGATTATACCAAAATATACAATGGTTAAAATCAACGTAATTAGGGACAACGCCAAACCAATGTAGGAAAGGATTCTACCAGTTTTTACGTTGTCGTACCCAGAGTACATTCCGGGATTCGCCAAATGTATTTGTTCCGCTTTTTTTGCGTTGGAGAGCCCTATAAAGCTAAAGATAGCAGCAAAGGGGCCACAGCAGACGAAGACCAATACAATTGATAATATTCCAAAAGTAAGCGCATTGCTTGCCCCAGGTAAGGATTCTTGATTCATAAGCGTTTCGTGGCTATTGTTCTATTCCATATTGTTCCATAGCTTCGTTTACTTTTTCCATGTAACCTTCGATTCCGCCCATTTGGTAAATACTATATACGTTCCATAGGAAATAAGCTACTCCAATACCAAAAACTACCCAAGCGAGTGTTTTAGCTGTTTTTAACTGTGAATAATTCGAATACCCCTCTGGATTTACCTGATATTTCTTTTCATCACTATTTACTAAAAATAGACCGATGCCTCCAAAAATAATACCGGGAATTCCGGCAAAACAACAGCATACAAATCCGAGTATGGCCATTACAAGGGCAATCGTTACATTGGGTAATTTTTGTTGATCCATAATACTTAAAATGTTTAGTTAACTAATTTTAATAAAAAATTTCCCAAAATTAATACGACCGTAGAAATCATAAGGGTGTTGACAATGATATTGGCATTTTTAATCTTGAAAAAAGAGTTGGCAATAAGAAAAATAACTAATGGAATCATAGTAGCCATTGCAGGATACATTAAGAACGATTCAACGAATTCACCTCGTATCAAAAAAGCGATAGAGCGTTGAATACCGCAACCAGGGCAATCTACATCAAAAAGCTGCTTGCTAAAGCAGGGCAGCATAAAATCTTCCAATACCAAAAAAAAGGTAGCAAAGCGCATGTGGTATACAATTGAATTCTTCTGAAAAATACCATTATTTTTGGAATAAAAATAGAAAGATGGGGGTTTTTGCAATAGGAGATCAGGTAGAGACAATCGATGATACGATCAAGGGGCGCATTGTTGCCATTGCCTCTAGTACCGTAACCATAGAAAGTGAAGATGGTTTTAAGTTGCAGTACGCTCCTTCCGAACTAATGAAGATTGATGGTATAACAAAAATTAAGGTAACCAACTACGAGGCTGCCTTGGTAAAAAAAGAGAAGGAGACTGGCAAGAGGCGCCCCATAAAAGTGGTCAAAGCGAAAGAACGCAATGCTGCTAAAATGGAAGTTGATCTGCATATAAACCAATTGACGCATTCGGCTAAAGGAATGTCGAATTTCGATATCCTTAATTTACAACTCGAAACGGCGAAAAGACAATTGTTATTCGCGATAGAAAAGCGCATTCAAAAGGTGGTATTTATTCATGGGGTAGGAGAAGGGGTGCTGAAAGAAGAATTGTACTATCTTTTTAAACGCTATGAGAATGTTTCGTACTATGATGCCGATTATCAAAAATATGGTTTGGGAGCAACAGAAGTCTACATTTACCAAACGCTTAGTTAGCAGCATCTGTATCCGCAGGCTTAACAGTGGTTACGGTCCCAAATTCATTTATGGTCAAATCAGTAATTCGGTTGTTTGTAGCGGTAACCAATGATATCTCATTAAAGGTAATTTCATGGGAAAACGTAAGACTATCTGTTGTGGTTGTAACAACAGTGAGATCTCCACTTTTTGCCGGGATTTCTTCAAGGACTTGTGGTTCGGTCAATGGAACGGAGGCGCAGAAGTAATCATTGGTTACCACATCGGAAAAAATGCGGTAGGTAATCTTTGATGGTCCCGATTCGCTAACGGTACTTGTAACAGTGCCCACTTCATTGACCAAAAGGTTCACAGGAAGCTCAAGAATCAACGCCTCATCCGAATTAATTTTAAAAAGCACGTTTTCGACTGCGACATCAACTGTTTCACAGTTTTGAATATCAAAACTATCAAAATCCAAGGTTTCTATTTGAAGGTCCCCATCATTACACCCATAGAGCAGGAAAATAAAAACAAAACGAAACAACCAACTTTTCTTCATGTTTCAAATTTAAATGAAATTCCCGATAGGACTCCCTTCAATAGGACAGAAATTAACTTATTTAAGTTATTTTTGGGAAACAATAATAACGCGAAATTGGAACCAAAAAGAGTATACCTAGACAATGCGGCAACGACGAAGGTGCGTCCTGAGGTCATTGAAGAAATGCAGGATGCATTGGCCAATTTCTACGGGAACCCCTCATCAACACACAGCTTTGGTCGTTCGGCCAAGACGGCGGTAGAAACAGCACGCAAGACCATTGCAAAATACTTGAATGCACAACCTTCAGAAATCGTTTTCACCTCGGGAGGTACCGAGGCTGATAATATGATTATGCGCTGTGCTGTTCGTGATTTAGGCGTGGAAACGATTATCACATCCAAGATAGAACACCATGCAGTACTGCATACGGCGGAAGATTTGGAAAAAGAACAAGGGATTGCCCTACAATTCGTAGCTGTTGATCAGTATGGTAGCCCCGATTTAAAGCATTTAGAACGATTGTTGGAAGGTGACGATTCAAAGAAGCTAGTTAGTTTAATGCATATCAATAATGAGGTAGGTACGAAAATCGACATCAAAAAACTGGCTGAGATCTGTCAAAGGCACGGCGCATTACTTCATTCAGATACGGTGCAATCTATTGGTCATTATGAATGGGACTTACAGGATATAGCGATTGATTTTTTAACCGCAGCGGCACATAAATTTCATGGGCCCAAGGGAATCGGTTTTGCATTTGTACGGAAGAATTCTGGCATAAAGGCCTTTATTTCGGGTGGTTCGCAAGAACGTGGTTTTAGGGGAGGCACCGAGTCTTTTCATAATATCGTTGGGCTAGAAAAAGCTTTTGTTGCTGCTTATGATCACTTGGAGGAAGAACGCAGCTATGTAACTGAATTGAAACGGTATTTTATTGAACGGATTCAGGCTGAATTGCCTGGTGTTAAATTTAATGGGCACTCCGGCGATTTGGAGAAAAGTACATATACCTTGGTAAATGTGTGTTTGCCGGTCGATGCTCAAAAAGCATTGATGTTGCTTTTTCATTTAGATATTAAGGGCATTGCCTGTTCAAAAGGAAGTGCATGCCAGTCGGGCAGTGATAAAGGTTCCCATGTATTGAGCGAGTTGTTGGCCGAAGAAGATTTGGCACGGCCTTCTTTGCGATTTTCGTTTTCGAAGTATAATACCAAGGAAGAACTGGATTATGTGATCCAAGTATTAAAGGAATTTGTAGAGAGTTGATTTATCGATTCTTCTTATTCCTTCTCTTTTCTCGGTCGTAAGGAAACTTTCGGGTGGCCAATTTCATCATTCTATCTATAAGGTCATCGGTGTTTTTACCCGATTTTTTATTTATCTTTTTCTCATACTTCCATAGAAGTTTACCGCTTGCCCCATCACTTATTTTCATGCCGATACGGCCATAGTCAGCTTCCCCTAGAAAGTAATCGATAATACTAAACTCTGTAGCGACCCCTTTGGATAATAGGACGTTAAGATCAAGATTACCACTAATAATACCATCAACTTTTAAAATTTCGCTTAGCTCTTTAATGGTATAAACATCCATATTTTCATAAGTAATATTGTTTTGGGCGAGCATCGCATTGGTGTTTTCCGTATTCTGGAATTCTACCGAAAACTTTTTCTTTTTCTTTCTTTTGGAAAAATAGGTCTCCAAAGCATCTTGAACCGCTAGCCCTTCTTTTTTCTCAAGTGCCCTGAGTTCTTCTTTGGTCATGTCATCCTTTAAATCCAAATGGGTTAAAAAGGGTAAAATGGCCAACACCCTGTGTTCCTTGCTAAGTTCATTAAACTTATCGCTCTCGTATATATTCTTTTGGGAATGGCCAAAAAAAGCAAAAAATAGGAATAGTATTGGTAAAATTCTGTTTTTCATTTGTTCTAAGACTACATGGTATCAAAAACGCATGCTCAACCGCAGGTTAAAAACCCTACTGGTGAGGAAATTCGGTACTGCGAATTGCTGTTTACTATCAACATCCCGAACCCATGTATTTGTAATAGAGTTCTGGGTATTGAATAAATTGAATATTTCAAAACCCCCGCTTAGGGCCTTAAAGCGATAAAGCCAGTGACCTTTTGGGTATTTTTTGTTGCTATCGACAAAAATATAGGAAATTCCCAAATCTGCCCTCCTATAATCTCTTAATCTATTCTGAAAAATATAAGGGTCTGCATAATTGGGAGATCCACCGGGAACTCCAGTATTGTATACGAGATTCATATACATTTTTAAACTTGGAATGTTCGGTACGTAGTCTTGAAAAAGAATGCCCAACTTTAAGCGCTGGTCCGTTGGTCTGGATATATAGCCACGATTGTCTATATTTTCCTCCGTTTTTAAATAACCGATGCTTACCCACGATTCTGTACCAGGTACGAAAGCACCGTTCATACGGAGTTCCGCTCCATATACATAGGCATCGGCATTGTTGTCGGCAGCATATCGAATACGTACGTCTTCCAACGTATAAGGGTTTACATCGCTAAGTCCTTTATAGTATGTTTCTCCCGTAAGGGTGAATGGGCGTTCCCATAGATTAAAGCTGTATTCGCTTCCCAATACCAGATGCACAGATTTTTGCGCCTTCACATTGGGGTTAATAAGCCCGTTACGATCTCTTAATTCCCTATAAAATGGTGGTTGTTGATACATACCTCCCGAAATTCGGAAAAGCACATCACGTTTCCAATCGGGTTTAATGGCAAATTGTGCTCTAGGGCTTATGATAAACTGGGATACTTTTTCGAAGCCTTGGCCGTTTACCGTCCATTGCTGCGCTCTCACTCCAATGTTATAATAAATATCACTATCGAACCACTTTTTTTGATCACTGTATTGTGCAAAACCACTAAGCCTATTTGTTTTCACAAAGTTAGTAGCGCTTACCCCATCAAAAGGAACAATCGGTGCCGTAAAGGGTTCTTCCGGTTGGTTGTTTATAAATTCGGGTAGGGGAGGGCGTATAAAAATACCTGCCGAGTCGATAAATTCCGATTCACGAATGCGATCTCGAATGTCTTCATGGGTGTATTTCACTCCCCATTCGATAACCTTGTTGTTTTTTGCAAAACGCCCCTTGTGCTGCGCGTTGAAGATCAGGGCGTCTAGATCATTGCGTGCTCGATTAATTTCGGTACCCAAACCACGGGAGGCCGTAACATCGCCTAGGTTATCACTTCCTAAATTGGTGTCAATTTCTCCAAGGGCATATTGTGCGATCACATCCGAATATTCTTCCTCTTGGGTAAGGTAAACGGATGAAATTAGCTTTAGCGTAACATTTTCATTTAAAATATAGTTGGCTTTAAAGGCCCCCAAGGCCGTGTCAAAACGATTGTTCTCTTGCCCCTCGTACACAACGATAAGCGCTCGGGGATCATCCAATGTTCCAAAGCTTGTTTCCCTATTGATAGGTTCGTTCTGATAATCGTTGATAGCTATGTTGCCTAAAAAGTTTACGGTAAACTTGTTTGAAAAGCGATACGTGAAATATCCTTGTAAATCTGCAAAAGTTGGCGTTAGGTTCGATTGCGTATCCATGCTATTCACCAGCAAACTGTTGTTCCGATAGCGAACTCCTACAATACCACTGAAATTTTTATTTTTCGATAGTGTTTCAATTGAAGCGGCGGCACCAAGAAAACTCAAGTCCAGACTCGCCCCAAAAGAAGTCGGGTTCTTATAGGTTATATCGAGTACAGAGGATAGTTTGTCGCCATATTTTGATTGAAACCCGCCTGCGGAAAATTTCAAACTTTGTACCAAATCACTATTTACAAAGCTGAGACCTTCTTGTTGTGCAGATCGAATTAGAAAAGGGCGATATACCTCTATTTCGTTTACATACACCAAGTTCTCGTCATAATTTCCTCCCCTTACGGAATACTGCGTACTCAACTCATTGCTAGAAGAAACGCCCGGTAATAACTTCAATACATTTTCTACCCCCGCATTCGCTCCGGGTATTTTACGAACGACTTCTGGAGCGACCGTTACAATGCCCGCGACCTGTTTTTCTCCTGTCGGACTCACGGTAACACCCGCAATTTGAATAGCATCTGTTTTTAGGACTGGGTTGAACTCATAGGTTTCATTTGTGGTTAAAATGAGATTTTCTAAAACCACATTCTCATGTCCAAGATGGGAAAAGGTAATTGTAGTTTGCTTGTCGGCGACGAGTTCTAAAACATAAAACCCATCTTGGTCGGAGAAACTCCCGTTGCCGTCAGATGTGACGTTCACACCCGTTAACGGATTGTTTTCTTTATCGAGCACGACACCGGTGATGGTCGCCGTCTGTGCGTTGACACCAAAGAAGAGGAGGGAGAAGCCCAAAAAGAAAAGAAGTTTAATGCCCTTCAAGAGATTTATTTTCTATAAAACGTGCTGTTGTACGTAGTTGTGTTTCCTACATTGTCGGTAACCGTAACTTGAAGCTCGCATTGTGTTTTTCCCAAAATCTTGTCATCAAAATTATAGGTGAGCGTGTTCGTCTTTGGTTCGTATTCCATAAGAATCCAATCTCCATTCAGGGTTGCTGAATAGGTTTTTACGCCACTAAGATCGTCCGAAATGCGAAGGCTAAGATAGCTATAGTTGTTCAACCATTGCTTTTCTTTAAAGTTTTTAGAACTTATTTTAGGGGCGATGGTATCTCTAGCCAGGGTGTACGTGCCTAAATTTCGAGTTCTGGTTGTAAAAGTGTTACCCCTTTTATAGGTAGATGCATGGCTGGGTCTCCCTTTTCTATCAAGTCGGGCGATGAACAATTGTTTTCGTACGTCCGTATCGTATTTACTAACATCAAAGGTAATGGTGAATTTACGATGTGCAGGCACTTTTCCTGTATGTATGCCTACGGTATCATTGTCTTTCTTTAAATCAATATAGAAGTCTTCGTAAAAGGTATTGGCTGGGAAATACACTTTTGCTGCGCCAAGATCATAGTTGTTGTTTTTTTTCGCAACAAGGTATGTATCGGTTTTTTCATCTTCCTTTTCCTTCTTTATTTCCTGTTTTTTTCCTTCAATGGGGATAATCACCTTTGTCTCATTGCCCGCAAGGTCTTTTAACAATAAAGTGGCGCTATATCGCATACCTTCTTTAATGGGGATCTTACCGTCATTGTGCAGGGTGTTATAGATACTAAGACGATTTGCGGGTGTTTTAAAACACTGTTGAATGCGTTGGCGATACGTGCCAAAATAATCATAATCGATCAGGGTGTTGATATAGCGGGTTTCGCCAAAAGAAAAGGACTCGAAATCGTACTCGGTATACACCTTCCCGTTTACGGAAAGTTCTACAGAATAGATACCATTTTTATTGGCGGCCATGTCTTGTCGGTCAAACCCTTTGAAACCGATTCCAATATCACCCAAGGCAATTACTTTGTCGGCAAGAAAAGTCCCATCTTTTTGTCTGGTAATTTTAAGTTCTGTTCGATCGGTACCTTGATTGATCTGCGCATTTTTCGAAAGGGGGTACGCAATCACTTTTTCAAGTACCGGGTTGGTAGCGTCGCGAACCTCAAATCCATATAACAACGGGTTGGTAGGTTTTTCGGTAACGCTGCTCCGGATCTCAAAATGCAGATGGGGCCCTGAAGATCCCCCAGTGTTTCCTCCGTAGGCGATTACATTTCCCTTAGTGACTTTGACATCTCCCAAATTGGGAAACACCTCTACTTCATATGATTTCTTTTTGTATTGTATTTTCTTGATGTATTCCTCAATTTCAGGGGAAAACTTCTGTAAATGGCCATACACCGAAGTATAACCGTTGGGATGGGCCACGTAGATTACTTTGCCATACCCCCAAAGCGAAATTTTTATCCTTGTAACACTGCCATCCGCTATCGCATAGATAGGAAGGCCTTGTCGTTGTTGCGTCTTTATATCGATGCCCGAATGGAAATGATTTGATCGCAATTCGCCAAAGGTACCTGCCAGAACCAACGGAATATCCATAGGAGAGCGAAAAGCATCTTGTGGATAGTTTTTCTGTCCTTGTACACATATGGAGTACATAATTAGTACTCCTACGAACCATTTATCCAGTGAATTTTTTCGTATTACGAAATGAACCATAACAATGTCGATATCTTTTTATGAATATAGAAACGGGATTTTTTGCAAGGTATTGGGGTGCTGCATATAAAACTTGGATAAATTTAATCAGATGTACCTAATTAACCAGTGCGAAATGTGAAAACCTTTCAAAATTATTGTTCGAAGAGCGATAAAGACAGTGTTAGATAACATTTAAAGTATTACTTCAAGAATATTTTAGAAAAGTATTGCTAAGTCCTAAGAGGTATGTTAACTTTGTGTAAAGAGTATTGAATTTCGTTTATGAGCGAATTGGTTCAGATTGTAGATTCCCTAGAGAACAAAATTAGTAAGCTGCTGCACCGTTTGGAGGTATTGCATCAAGCTAATAAAAAGTTGGAATCTACCTTGGTTTCCCTCCAACAAGATCGTGAGACGGCAAGTAATTCCGTTAGCCATTGGGAAGAAAAGTACAATGCGCTCAAATTGGCAAATTCAATGCTAGGCAGTAATACAAACAAGACTGAAGCCAAGCTTAAAATAAACACATTGATCAGGGAGTTGGACCATTGCATTGCCCAACTTGCTGAATAACGGCAACTATATATATGTCCGATAAGCTCAAGATAAAACTTTCTATTGCAGACAGGGTGTACCCGTTGACCATAGAACCCAGTCAAGAAGAGGGGTTGCGAAAGGCAGCGAAAAACATCGAGCAATTAGCAAAGAAATTCGAACAAAGTTATGCGGTACGCGACAAGCAGGATGTGCTTGCCATGTGCGCGTTACAATTCGCTTCAAAAATAGAGCAAAAAGGCATTGACCAATCCGAAGGAACCCTTGCGGCCCTTGAGCGGCTAAAAGCGCTTGATCAATTGGTAAATACAAAGCTTAGTATTAAGTAAACGTTCTTTAAAATAAATCAAAGTTACTGCCCACATTGGTATTATCTTTTGACAAACTCAACGTTAATTAAGTTTAAAAAGGGTGAGTTTAGATCGTAAAAGCATGCCTTGCTCGTACAAGGACCCTTGACCGGT
>CALIIC010000057.1 GCA_938020445.1 uncultured Flavobacteriaceae bacterium
CTCGAACCTACATGTCATTTCTGAACCTGATTTACAGTCAGGCGAGCCAGCCAGTTGCTCAATACTTCCAAAATTTCAGAGACAAGGATGAGAGTACTCACGCTATATCTATTTTTATTAAAGAGTTCGTGAATACAGAAAAGTATTTCGAACCCATAAAAAACGGATTTGCAGTCCGCTACCTTAACCATTCAGCCACCTTGTCAATTTGGCGGAGGGCAAAGGAATTGAACCTTCACTACCTTAAGCAGACTCGCTTAGCAGGCGAGCGCAACAAACCAGTATTTGCCTACCCTCCAATTGCGGAAGAGGTGGGAGTCGAACCCACACGAGACTGGTTACTCCGAACACTTTTCAAGAGTGTGGCCACCGCCCTTTGGCTTGCTCTTCCTTTTATCAATAAATAATGCGCATAAAAAAAGCATCTCGTTATCGGAGATGCTATGTACTTATGTGAATGTTGTCTATGACTTCAACACATGTTACACGTATTTCTCCCTTGTTTACAAATGGACAATTGATCACTATAAAACCGTTCAAACCATTTCGGCGAACAGAGATGTAGTTCCAATAATTGTATATGTCTTTTTAAAGATTCCATTTGTACGGGTTTATAATTTATGACGGTGCAAAGATGAAAACGATTTTTAAAATACACAAGAAAAAATCAATTTAATTTGTTGATAATCAGATGGTTATAATTAAATTTGGACAATAGGGCTCCTGTCCGTCCTATTGCGGATTTTGAACATTTTACACAATCGCCTGTCTACCAATTGTTTTCTGTTTCAACTATGCTATTTTATTTTTTTTCTACTTTTCACGTATTGTTTTAAAAAATTTCATAAAAAAAGCGTCCAATTCAAATTGGACGCTTTTTTTTATCACTTAATTAAGTTATTTCATAGAATCAACTGCTTGATAAAGTGACATAGCGCCCGTTTCGCTCGTTATACTCTGAGCGAAAATCGAAGAGACAAAGCCCTTGTTTTTGGATGATATGTAACTTTCTCGGTATCATTTAGGGTGTAAATATACGAATTCTTATCTGGTCTCGGCATTTACCAATGGCGCACACTCTGTAGGTATGGTTCAAATCTTTTACTATAAATACGCCTATGTATGAACCATTTTAACGGCTCATTCTTCTTGCGGGTGCTTTTTTAAGCGTATCGGTAGCATCATTGGAATTGGAGCGACTTCTATTTGTAGCGCTGGGCGATTTACCCAATTGACTTAAATCATGAGTACTAATTCCGGCACGAATGGAGGACGCTTCATTGACCCTGTCCATAATGAAATTATTCGCAACACTTTGAATGGCGTTGTCTTCGGTGGTAATCAGGAGGGTTCTTAACTGTTCTTTTTGTTCGTTTATTTTTAAGAGAGATACCGCATCCGCATTTTCATGTTGCGAAGTCAAATCGTTTTGCACAATTACATTTTGAAGTTGATTTTCAAGTTTCACAATTAGTTTTTCCCTATCCGTAAGGATACCCAGACCTGCAAAATGAGGTTCATTGATGGCCCTTATTTTTGAAGGATCTAGTTGATACTTGTCATTTTGAATTAGAAGTTCGCCTGCTTCATCTGTTTTACAGATCAATTGCGCAAATTCCTTTGCGAGGGCCTCGGTCATATGGAAAAAACCATAATCGACGTTCACACTTTTAGAGGGAACCCGGTTTCGATCCCCCTCGATTTTAACTTTGCTGACCCGTATGTTTTCCGCTCCACCCAGATAAACACTGTTCAATAATGCCTGGGTAATTTCAATGGTTTCATTTTTTGGTAAAGAATCCTTCAACTTGTCTATAACGAATTCCTCAAGTGCTTCCCTTTTGATAAGGGTGTCGATCAATTTAGGAATTGAACCGATAACGTTCCCATTTTCATCTCGCGGAATACTTTCATCAATAGTAATCTGTGTTAAAAAACCCTGTACAGGAGTAGGGCAGTTGCCGAGGGAGGTGGCAATTTTTTGCAAATTGGTGTCCCTTTCTTCGGCAGTTGTTTCAAATACGCGATCCAATATCAGTTTTGCGGCGGGAATATAAAGCATGCCTGCTGCTGCACTACTGGTTGGTATTGCTTCAAGAAATTTGACAAGAACGTTCTTGCCAGTAAGTCTTGAGCCTTCGGCCGGTTCAAATGCTCCCTGATCCATTGCATTTATCTGGGCTAACTTGGCTGCACTTTGATCGCCATATAACTGTTGAATGACCTCTCTATAATTGTTGGCTCGAAAACGGGCCGCTAAATCTGTCGTTACCACATGATCTCCCAAATTGGCGGTTATGTTCAGGATAGCTTCATTGGTAAGCGGGTTGTCCGTTGCATACAAGTTTCGTAGGTTGGGCAAGCGTTCTATTTCTCTTGGGAATTCGGGAAGTTGATTGTTGGAAATCCAAAACTCTTGAAGATTCTGCAGTTGTCCTATTTCCGGTGGTAGGGAATCAATTTGATTAAAAGAGGCTTGTAATTTTGTGAGTTTTGTTAACTCACCAATTTCTGGGGGCAAATTGGTAAGCTCGTTCCATCGAAGATCTAGATTCCTTAATGATCGAATTCCTTTGATTTGTGGCATCAAATGGGCAAGATCTTCATTTGTAAGCCCCAACCGTGTAAGAACCAAAGAACTGCTCCATTGTCCTTTAGCCTGCTTGATCGATCTTTCTGCTTCTGTAATATTTCCCATGTATCAAATTGTTATTAATACGTATGAAAAAGAGGGTGTTTCCCCCAAAGAGAATAGCTGTAAGCAGATATATTCCTTGATTTTAACACTAGGAACTCTATTCTTTTCTCTTTTTCCTTTGTTTTTTAGAAGAAGATCTCTTCTTTTTTGATTTGGGTTTATTCAATTTGACCTTCTTTTTAATCCTAGTTTCTTCCTCTTCAATAAAAGAAAAATAGTCATCATTAAATGAGTGCCTTTTGGCTTTCTCAAGATATTTCAGAGCGGCCTGATAGTCCTGTTCGGTTTCCGCAGCATACGCTGAAAGCCAGAATAGACTGCCTTTCGATATTCCCTTTATCCTTAACGCAAAAGCGATCAGGTTAGTTGCTCTTTCAATTTCATCGGCCCAAATCAAGTATTTTGCATATAGAGGATACACATCTATGTAGTCACTATTTATGGCAATCACCTTGTCAAAACAATCGAAAGCTTGGGAATATTGATTCAGGTGGCTGGCATATACCTTCCCAAGAAGGCAAAGTGTTGCACAATGATTTTCATCATATGACAAGGCATAGTTTAACGATTCGCAAACTTCGTCCCAATCATACCCGGAAGCGGCCTTGGCTTTTAAGTAATAGGTGTCGGCTATTGTTAGTCCCATTTTTGTTGTTTGCCTTGAACTTGTCTCAAGGTCTTATTCGTTTCTTGTTTTAGCTTTTGTCGTTTTGGTTTAAAGCTTTTATTCTCTTTTGTTTGTTTGAAATCGGTTCCTTTAAAAATCCGGACCGGATTTCCCCGTTGCAGGTTTAGATGGTTTTCCCATTGGTCTGTCATCCTATCTTTCAGCTGCGCCAAGTTGGCTTCGTTCACCTTTTCTTTTAATCGCGTGATTGCTAATTTTTTGTTCTGATGTTGTGAGCGACTATCCATAACTACTACTTGAACTCCCGTTGGGGTGTGAATGGCCCTAACGGCAGAGTTTACCTTGTTTACATTTTGTCCTCCAGGACCGGTGCTTCGCATGGTTTGAAATGAGATGTCTTTCTCATTTACGTTCATAGTTTGCGTCATTTCTAACTCGAAAGTCCCGATAAACCAGTTTTTTCGTTTGTGGTATTTTCGAAAAGTTGAGGTGCCGACCCATTGAATAGTGCCCAACCAAGTTGCTAAAAAAGGAGCGAGGTTTTTCCCCGTCAAACAGATGGTGACTGATTGTATTGTTCCATTTTGATTTCCTTTTTCTCTATGCAAGATGGCATGCCGAAATCCTTCAGACTTGGTCTCTTGCAAGAACAATTTAAGCACTTGGGAAACGACCCAGCCACATTCCGCTGGGCCTCTTCCGGCTGTTATTTGTAGTATCTTTTCCATTATTTTTTTAGTATTTAGTAGTAGGTGCCGAGTAAAAAGTATTTTATCATACTTTCTTTGTACTTCACATTCATAGCTCACTACACTTTCATTTATCTATTTGTATTATTTTAGAGAGATGGTTCCTTGATTTATGTTAAATACCATTTGCTGCATGGTAATATTCATTTTAACATTTGGATCATCTAATATTTGAAAACAATCATCAATAGTTTCAAGCTTTCCCTGGTTCAATAGTTCTATTGTACGGTTTTGTCTGCCACAAGAGCTTTCCTGTAAAATATCACCTTCGATATTTTTGTTCGCCACTTTTAGATAACCATTGGTGACCACTAAATTGTTTTTAGCATCAGGTTTTCGAATGTACCCCATTGTGGGAGTCCTTTCAATCACCAATCTTTCCTTTTGGTTGGTACCCGTAACTAATAATAAACAGTCCGAGGCAATTGACTCGGTTGCTAGAATTTTCACAACATCTGCGTATGAATCTATAGATTCCAATACCTCTCTTATTTTAAAGGTGATCGGAGGAGCCAATTTTGGCTGTTCTTGACTTAAAACAGCATTTAATGTAATTGCAAATTTTTTAGGTTTAAGTCCAGAAAATACACCAATGAAACCGGGCCAGCCAACGCTTGAAAATAGGACGTTTCCGTTTTTTTCAAAGTCAAAAATTTTCGAGTATTTTTTTAAAAGACCTTTCTCACTCCACCAGTCCAAGTTTCTGGCATGTAAATTCCCAAACGCTGTGGTTAAGGAAAATGCAGTACAACCAAATACTAATTTCAAAGCGTCATAATACAGATTTGCCAGAAGCAGCTGATTTACATTAAAATCTGTAAAGGTGGAGATACCCTGTAATTCCTTAATATAAGATTGATTGATGTAAGACAGTTTGTAATAATCTAGCACACTTTCAAAAAAGGAAATATCTTCAAGATCATTTAAGTACATTCCTATCAGTTCATTTATTTCGTTTTTATACGGCTCTATGCAATTCCATCTTTCTTGTGGATTTGAATTAAGATTTATAGTTATTCTTTCCATTGTTTATTTTTTTAAAAGAAACAGCTGGCGTTGGTATTCCAATAATCTTAGGTTTTCAAAATGCCTTATGAATACCTTCACTAGCTGCTATCTGGTGTTTATTCTTTCGGTGTAAAATTCCAAGGCCTTCGACTGCCCTCAGGATGACAGTTTAGTTTGTATTTTCACTGTCCACTGTCCACTTCCCATTCTTTCACTTATCCATTCGTACAATTTTTGGTGTAAAGGTCCCGAGTACCTCAACCAGCTCCTGTTGATTTGCCATGACGTTCTTAATATTTTTATAGGCCATGGGCGCCTCATCAATTCCCCCGCCAATAAGCGTCACATCATTTGCTTCCAATTGCTTTTTTAGGGCACTTCGGGTAAAGGTCTCTTTGCATTTTCGTCTTAAAAAAGACGTCCGGCACCATGGGAAGCAGAATTCAAACTCTCCGTATTTCCCAAACCTTTTACGATATAACCGGGCGCGGTCATTGAACCGGGGATAATTCCCAATTCGCCTTTCGCTGCCGGCGTAGCTCCTTTTCTATGTACAATACATTCCACACCGTTCACTTCTTGTTTCCAAGCGAAATTGTGATGATTTTTGATTTTCACCACTGCTTTTGCCCCTAATAATTTGGCCAAACGTGCGTGAATATCATCGTGACAAGCCTTCGCGTAATCTCCTGCCAACTGCATCGCTAGCCAGTATTCCTGTCAGTCATGCGTGTTCAAATCCAACCAGGCCAAGTGTTGTACGTGCTTTGGTAGCGGACATTGCTTTGTAGCCAAATAGGTATAATGTTTTGCAATATTGGCTCCCAAACCTCGCGAACCACTATGAGACAATATCCCTATGTATTGCCCGGGTTTTAAACCCCATTCATTGGTTGGGTCCGTGATGGAAACACTTCCGAATTCTACAAAGTGATTGCCTCCACCAGAGGTACCCAATTGCTTGTACGCTTTGTCCTTTAATCTTTTTACCAGCGGAATATTCTTAAACTCATCCCGCTCAAAGATGTCATGGTCATGCTTCACCTGATGTGTTTCCCGCATGCCGAATTTGGTATGCTCTGAAAGCATATTGGCCAATTGATGCTTCTTTCCCTTTAAGTATGAAACGGGAATCGGATAAATGGTCAAACACATGCTGCAACCGATATCAACCCCCACTCCATACGGAATTACCGCATTCTTCGTAGCTAAAACACCGCCAATCGGTAGGCCGTAGCCGGCATGTGCATCTGGCATCAAAGCCCCGGCCACCGAAATCGGCAATTTCAAAGCATCGTATAATTGATACTTGGCCTGTTCTTCAATTTCGTTTTCACCATATATCTGAAACGGCGCCCGTACGGTTTTGAGTTCCTGTTTTTTTACTACAACAGGATCTAACAAGCTTTCGGCAATTTTGCCCCAAACCCCATCACCTTGATAATTTTCAGGATGCAATAACACTTTCTTGGCCTCGATCAAGACCTGTTCTTTCTTTTTTCGTTTGTGATATCGATTAATTTGCCCTAAAGTGATATTGATACTATTGTTCTTTGGAAAGCCCAATTTGATCAGGTCTTTTCCGCTTAATTTCTTTCCCATGATATTTCATCTTTTAATAATTGATCAATGGAGTAGTTTTTAAGTTTTAAGAGTTTTTGCTTAATCGCTCTATCTCTTTTTTTAGCTTCTTCTACTTTCCACCAATCCTTCCAATTGTCTAATTTTTCATTCGCCTCGTAGTACCCATTTTTAGACAGCTTTTGTACCAATAAATCTCCTTCGCTCTCAAGCTTCGGGTCAATACGTTTGCTATGGGTAATGTATGCTCTAGTAAACTTGATGCGATAGGCTCCTTTCGGAATTTTCACATAATAGCGTAACTTCAATTTTTTGCTCTCTACCATGTGATAGAAAGGAACACACAATTTTTTGGCTTTATAGCTTAATCGATTATGTTGTTTTCTGCTAATTGTCGGAAGGTCTTTACTAATCAAATACTTTGAGGTTTCCTGACGCCACTTACGCGCTGCCTCTTCTTTGGTTCTTCCCCAGAACAACTTCTCAATTTTGTCATAAACCTCCCGTATGGCAGCTTGGTTTTTATAATTTTCTACTCGGTGGGTAATGGTAATTTCCTTATACCAACCATAGCGAATGGGTTTGTGTAATTCGATATGGCCCAATGCGCATTTCGCTGCCCAAATTTCCCGCTGTCTCTTGTGAATACGACGTATTTCTTTTTGTCGAATACACTTGATGTGTTTCGATTTCATTGCATCCTTGTTTGATAATTCTGGCGTATGCGCCGACCGCCAAAACTGTGGCAGAAACCTCTTTTTACTGCCTAGATTTTTTTGAATCGTTCTTGTATAAATTCCGGAAAGTGCAGCCCTGCGAACAAGGCATAAAAAAAGTCCGAAACGTTAGGGCTTCGGACTTTCTATCATAATCTAGTGTAGATTTATGTGTGTATGAAGTCCTGAAGCGACACTAAAAAGGCAACTCGTGCTTTTAGTGTATTCTGATATGTGTTTGTAAGAGTCATATATACTTCAGTTAAATTGTTACTGTTTAATTCTGATGCAAATCTAAAACGCTTTTTTGATTTTACCAAATAAAAATCTATTTAATTTACTGGTAATCAGATGTTTGCATTTAATTTTAAGCAAAGGAATCCCAGTCCGTTGGTCAACGGAGAACAGCTGGGTCAATCAATTTGCTGCTTTTCAAATACTTAGCTTTCAAATGGCATTCTTTAAGAATTTTGAGAATTCTCTAAAAAATTTACACAAAAAAAGCGCCCAATTTCTTGGACGCTCTAGTTTTGTATCTGTTTCGTAATAGTATCTACCCATCAACTTGATGCAATTCTAGCTTTTCAGCGTCCGGTATGTGCGTGAAACAATTTAGCATGTACTATATTTTTATGCGTTACTTTTAAAATTCAATGATTAAAATGTGGCATGGTGCCTATAATATTTCTATTACTTTCCCATACACATTTTTGGTCCATCCGTTAATTCTACCGTGGTTGTTACCAATTAACAATCCGCGGCTATTGTTCTTCCCTTTTACAAGGTGGGTAAATACGTTTCCACGTACCTTACAATAAACAATGTCCCCAACTTCACAATCTTCCCAACCGATGGGCGCAATGCGCACGGGCTGCTTCGATTTTAGTAAGGGCAACATAGAATTTCCGGGTTCTTTTGAAATGATGGTCTCACCATCCTGTAATTTTTGAATTTTCCAATTCATACTTTAAATTTTAAAAGTTATGCAAATCACTATTGACGTGCATATCCGATAAAATTTTTCAAAAGAACTATTTCAATGAACTACTGCAAAGATGCGGATTTTATAATAAGCGTCAAAAAAATCTAGTCTTCACGAGGGTTTTCATAGATGAAAGCCTCGTTTTTAATTTGACTTCCGCTATTCTCAACGAATTCTAGTTGATCCCCAACGAATTCTAAAAGTGTCCAATATGCCTTCCTGCTCACCCCTACATTTAACGGAAATAATGATTATCTAAAACCCGGATTATGAAACGACTATACACATTTTTACTTTTCTGTACCCTCTCGCTCGGTTATACGCAGGAGAATAACAGTCCGTATTTATTGGCAGCTACAAAAGATGCCGTAATTCCGTTAAAGGCTTCCAAGACCGATGTTCAGATTTCGGGGGCGATCGCACACGTGCGTGTTACGCAAGTGTATCAAAATAAAGGAAAACAAGCCATTGAGGCCAAGTATGTATTTCCACTTTCTACGCAGGCAGCGGTACATAAAATGCAAATGACCATTGGCGACCGAATGGTAAATGCCAAAATATTTGAAAGACAGGAAGCTCAAAAAGTGTATGAGACTGCTTTGAATGACGGGAAGCGTGCGGCCAAGCTAGATCAAGATCGGCCGAACGTATTTCAAATGAATGTTGGCAATATCATGCCAGAAGATGAGATAAGCATTGCTATCTATTATACGGAAATATTAGTTCCGGTGAACGGGGAATATCAATTTGTGGCGCCGGCGGTTGTTGGGCCGCGATTTACGGGCGAAAGTTCCGGAAGCACAGAAAGCTTTCATATGCCCTATACGGCCGAAGGAATATCGGACACCTTTGATTTCGATATGATCGTTGCCATCAATGCGGGAATGATCATTCAAAACATTCATAGTGATAGTCATAAAGTGAATGTGAAATATCCCGATGCAAAGTCCGCAGAGGTTTTTTTATCCAAAAGCAACGAAAATCCATCCAATAGAGATTTTATTCTCAATTATAGCCTGCGAGGCAACCGAATACAATCGGGTTTACTCTTATATGAGAGCGAAGATGAACAATTCTTCACCTATCAAATGGAGCCGACGAAAAATGTGGTTTTGGAGGATATCCCCGCTAGGGAGTACCTTTTTATTGTAGATGTGTCCGGTTCAATGAACGGCTATCCTTTGGAGGTTTCCAAAGAACTGATGCGAAATCTGCTGTGCAGCCTAAGGCTAACAGATACCTTCAATGTGCAGTTATTCGCCTCAAGTTCCACAATTTTCAGTACAACACCCGTAGAAACGAACGAGCAAAATATTGAGGCGGCGATCCGGTTTCTTTCGGAAGGTCAAGGCGGCGGTGGCACGCAATTGCTAAGCGCCTTACAGGAGGCTTATAAACTTCCTAGGAAAGACCCGAGCAGTGCCCGATCTATGGTAGTCATCACCGATGGATATGTGAGTATTGAAAAGGAGGCCTTTGAACTGATCAAAAACAATCTTGACCAGGCGAATGTATTCACCTTTGGTATCGGGTCTAGTGTAAATCGGTATCTGGTAGAGGGGATGGCCAAGGTATCTAACAGCGAATCTTTTATTGCTACCTCTATGACCGAGGCGCAGGAAGTTGCCAAGAAGTTCGAGACATACATCGCGACACCTTTGTTGACCCAGGTTCAATTGGAAGCCTATGGTTTTGACATGTACGACATGACCCCTAGCAGCATTCCCGATGTTTTTGCCGCACGACCTGTGGTTGTTCATGGGAAATATCGAGGCAGGGCAGAGGGTACGATCATCGTTACGGGATATCGGGGCACGAAAAAATTCAGACAGGAATATAAGGTTTCGCATGGCCATTTAAGCAAGGCGAACAAAGCGTTGCGGTATGTATGGGCTCGAAAGAGAATAGCCGAATTGGACGATTACAACAACATCTTTGATACGGATGTAAAAGAGAGGGTCATCGCATTGGGTTTGAAATATAATTTGGCCACTAATTATACGTCGTTTGTAGCGGTGGATCAAGCCGTGGTGAATAAAGACGGTTCGCTACAAACCGTAAAACAGCCCTTGCCGATGCCCCAAAACGTCCATAATTCTGCAGTTGGGGCAGCGGCCGAAGTGAAGGAGAGTACAAAGTTCGAACCTTCCTATAGCATAGCTTTTAATGTAAGAATACCCAAAAACACGAAAAGAAAAATCACGATGGAATTCAAAATGAGATACTCAAAATTAGTCGACCGCTATTTAGAGAAATATAAAGGGCTACGCATAAAATTCAGTGCAGCGGGGAAGGTCGTTAGGATTGAAAAAATGGAAAATGGAAAATGGGTTTTGGATGAAAAAATGGTTATAGAATTCGCAGGGTTTTCTATGAAGAAAATGACCCTTGAGAAGGAGATGGTTTTGACCTTAAAGAAATAAATGGATAAACCGTTTTTACATATTTAAAACAACTATAAAATGACCGTAATTCAACACTGAAGCAAGCTTGTATTCGAAAAAAGCATCAATCATACTAATGGGCTAAACAAACAAGAAGTTTTAAGCTGGCCTTAATAAAAAAGAAATCTCTACTAATAAAAGCAGATTAATTCTTATAACATTTGTAGGTTTTAAGGCTAATCAAAAGATTTTATGGCACTGTATTGGGGGCAATGGAGCGTTTTTGACACTTAAAACGGAACATTAAAATATGAGTCATGAAAATTAAAAAAAGTCAGAGTGAAATCACAGATCGGCAAGCATCTGCGGATCAAGCAAGAACACTTAGAAGGGCAAAAAGCGTGGGGACCGATTTGGCATTTTTCGGGGGACCAACGGGCATAATGGAAGTCAATACCAAAAGAAGAACACTATTTCCCAAGGTAGAAGACTTGTCGAAAAATTTGAAGTCTTTGACACAACCATTGCGAACTGTAGAAAAAAGAACACTTGGAAAGTCAAAAAGTGTGGGGACCGATTTGGCATTTTTCGGAGGCCCAACAGGCATTGTAGAAGTCAATAATGAAAGAAGAAAGATCTTTTCTAAAATACCGGAAGCGCAAACAAACTCTTCCTTTTTACAATCACTTGCCGCGCAACCAAGCAAACGTTCAACAACAAACCTAGGTGCGCCCGCAAACCAAAAAAAGAAAAATAATCCTAGAAAATCAGTCAGTATGTAAAGTGGTTTACCCTCATTAGTATAAACTACTTTATCTAACATGTTGCGCATTACAGTAATTCAATGCATCCTTTCAATGCATCCTTAAACTCGTTATCGAAAGGAACATCAATTGCTATGGTACTCCTGAATTTTCTAGAATGAACGGCCAAGGATAGCATCTGTGATATATTTTGAGCTTGTTTTAATAGTAGGACAGCATCATGGCCAATTTCAGTTGGGGGCAATTCAATATTTTGGATACTTCACATAGAAGAAAACAATAATAGCCATGGAAAATAGTAAAATCCAAAGTGACGTTACAGATCAGGATGTAACAGCGACAGAAGGCATATCAAGAACCGAAAGAGAGGGGATACTTACACAGCCAAGGAATGAGGCGATAGGGTTGTCATTTACAGCACAGGAATCCGAGAATGAGACGCCAAGCGCACAAGGAGAGGAAATTTCAGACCAGTATGTAACGCTCGACCAAGATGTATCCTGGGCCGGGATAACAGGAACATTTACACAGGTAGCATATGAGCCTACGGGCTTGGCATTTGGAGAAGCGCGGTACGAAAATGTTGTGACAGCACAAACCAATTCGGCATCTTTTGATGAACAACTAATGGCCGCGTTACTAAAGGCGGCAGGGGAACAAGAGGCCGAAACCGCAGATCAGAATATAACCGCAGACCAAGATGCGCCCGCAGACGAACGAAAAATGAAACTTCCAAGGAGACAGCATGGGGTAACCAATTTGGCATCTTTGCTACCAGCAGGCGATACTATTGGTGAGGATATAACTACGGGCAAAAAAAAGGGATTATCAAAAATAGGGCGTCAAGAAACAAATTTGGCTTCTTTCGGATTCCCACAAAATCAGGATGAGATTATGGATCAACCTCCTTCGGTTCTAGGCGAGGGAACTATAGGGCAAAGTGCAACCGTCGTTAAGCACACAATAGCAGATCAGGCTAGCTCGGTGTTTCCTACAATACGGGAAGAAGAAACCACAGATCGGGAGGCAAGCACTGGCCAGAATGCCAAAGCCGCCCAAAAAAAAAGAAGGTTTTTGCAGTTGCGACGTAAGCGTAGAAATTCGGCAGTTTCTGAACCGGTGGATCAGCAGGAGGGTCTTGATCCGGCGTCTTTGCAATTACTAGGTGCACCATCGGCCCAACGCACAACGGCCACTCAGCTTGAGATCTCAAATCAGCGATCGGCTACAAGACAGCACGTAGCTGAAAGTCAAGCTAGAAATACAAACCAAAAAAAGAAAAATAGTCCGAAAAAACAACCTGGCTTGTGAAATGTACTGCCCTTTTAGAAT
>CALIIC010000058.1 GCA_938020445.1 uncultured Flavobacteriaceae bacterium
AAATGTATTGCGCTCTTCTACCAGTTTAACCAGCATATTTTAACCGGCTCTCAATCTTCTTCGTTTATCTTTTTTCAAGCCCTAACTAATTCCTATTTTTATCATATGATGATTGCAGAAACAACTCGAATACTATTGGAAGAGGCCACCACGAAAGATGCCATGTTTTTTTTACGATTAATGAACAGTGGTACCTGGTTAGAGCACATTGGGAATCGGGGTATTGGTTCTGAAGAGCTGGCAGCAGCCTATATCAAAAATAGCCTAAGGGCGAGTTACTCAAAAAACGGATACGGACTCTTTAAAATGACGCTCAAAGCTTCTAACACGCCTATTGGTATTTGCGGTTTTGTAAAGCGCGATTATCTAGAGCATCCCGATATCGGTTTTGCGCTTTTACCAGCTTATGAGGGGCAGGGATACGCTTTTGAAGCCGCCTTGGAAACGATGAAATACGGGACCGAAGTTTTAGGGATGGCCCCTATTTTTGGGATTACTACGAAAGAAAATACCCGGTCCAAAAAGCTTCTTTCAAAAATCGGGTTGCAAGAAGTAGGGGAAATTCTACCGCCCGGAGAAGCTAAAAAAGTGCTGCTTTTCTCATCCTAAGGTTCTATTACCAACCGAGCTTTCGATTTGGGCCTATCCCGTATCTAAATAGAATGGTTTTCATTCCGATTAGGAGCATTTTATCTAATTCCTACTCGACGAAATACGAAAAAGTAGGGTGAACCGTTATCATAACATCCCAAATCGAATTCGGAGGTATGCTACAAAGGCCAACCGCCCAAACTTTTGACCAAACCAAACATGTTACTTAACAGAACTGCCTATATCGGGGCACTCCTAAGCCGATCCACCCAATTTGTAAACTTCCTTTATGGCTGCGCTTGTATAAGCAATCTTCTAATGATTCTACTTTACCATCTGGTATTGCCACAATCACTTAAAACAACCGCTGCTTATGGCTTTGTATATTTTATTAGTATAGGCTTTCTTCCTGCATTGATATTCAGTGTGCTGCTGGTAGTCGCTCAAAAACAAAAACACATGCTGCGAAAAAAAGTAGTAGAAAAACACTTAAAATTTGTTTTTATGGGGGTTGTTACCTTTGTGGTTTTAAATGCCCATCACTTTTTATTATCATTGTTACACTAAGGCCACAGATATTTGCCAATGGGTATATTTCGTAAAGTGGATAAAATTCTTGCGGCCTTTGGGAACATCAAAGCTTTAGAACGTACGCATGTAGATACCTACACAGAGAACCGTATTCGTACTATCAAAGGAACAAAAATCGCCCAATCAAAAGAGGGAGAACTATGGGTACGCTTTGAATCGCTCGCAGGCTATGAATTCTTGAACACCACCCTTCTTAGTCATGTAAACCTTAGTACTCATAAAGGAGGAAAACTGCTTTTCACAACCGAAAAAGAGCTATTGGAATTGTCCTCCGATACTACTACCATTGAATCTGATTATTCCAATGTGTCTAATTGCTATATTACAGAACTGAGCTTTGTAGTTTCCAAAGAGGAAATCAACTTCATTGAACGGAAAAAAGCGAATACGGTTCAGTTTCACTACAAAAAGAAACAACTCTCCTTGACCATCATCTAGCAACTATTTGTATTTTACCTTTTATATATAGCAAGAAACGGGCTCTAATAACTGTAACAAACACAGAAAACGAATGTCTCTTTATTAGTTGAGCACCGTTTATAAATCTAAAACCAGCCTTATGAAATACCCATCACTCCTATTTGCAGTATTAATTACCCTAAGCAGTTGTAAACAAGAAGAAAAACCGACCGCTACCGCCGAGCAACCAAAAACGGCCATCGTAAAAGAAGTTGCCGCTACACCAGGAAAAATACAGGTATTGAATTTTGCCACCTTCCATATGGGATCTACCTCTGATGCCACCAGCACCGAGTTTGATGAAAACGATCAAAAAAATCAGAAAGATGCAAAAGCTATTTCTACCATGATCGCACAATTTAAACCAACCATCATCTGTGTGGAGGTACCCTGGGAAAAGAACGAATCCCTTGACCAAGAATACAAAGCATTTTTGGCCAATCCTGAAAAACCAACTACCTATTATGGAGAAGTAGGACTCGTCGCCTTCGAAGTCGGCCGATTAAGTAAGCTCACTAAAATTTATGGGATTGACCATAAGATGGGATACAATTATATGATCGGTCAGGAAATTGAGAATGCCATCGATCCTAAAACTCATGATGCGTACTACGCAGACCCCTTTAAATCAACCCCAGAATTAGCGGTGAATATGGACAGTCTATCTTTATTGGACAAATTGAAGCTAACCAATAATCCAACTTTCTTGGATTTTTTGATTACCGTAAATGCAGATATGCTGGCCTTTGCAGGTACTGAAAACGGTTTCGAAGGGGCCGATGAAGCTGCCAAGTATTACCAACGTAACTTACGTATTTATTCCAACCTTAATCGCATTCCGATGACCCAAGACGATCGTGTATTTATACTTTCAGGTGGGAGTCATACCGCCTTTTTAAATGAATTCATGAACCGAAGTCCCAAATACGAAACAGTAGATGTATTTGATTATTTAAAGTAGGCAGGTTGAACCCAACAAGTTTGGCCGTAGCCTTGAAATAATGGCAGGGTGTTGTTACCATATTGTCTTACAAAGAAATATTTTTTTGAAGGTTTGAGTAAAAAAAATGGCGTTTGATTTCCTATCTTTAGGAAATGCCACATGACCGAAGAAAGTTCCTTAAATCGATGGGTTCGGGTACCGCCATGGTATTTGCGACTTCCTCGCAACTATGGGGAAACACCCATACCGTCTTAGCCTCAAAACTGAGTACATTTGACAAAACCGCCCCATCTACCGAGGCGTTTTGGGAAACAGTACGATCACAGTTTCGATTTGCCAAAGGGCTTACTTATTTTAACAACGGTTCATTGGGTGCCTGCCCTACTCCTATTCGAGAAGCCACCAATACCTTTCGTGCTGTTTTAGATGATTTTCCATCAAAATATATGTGGGGAGGCTGGGACGATGAAAAAGAGGTGGTTCGTGAAAAAGTCGCCTCCCTTTTCTCCGTTTCACCAGAAGAGATCGCTTTGATTCACAATACAACCGAGGGAATGAACCTCATTGCAAGAAGCATGAATCTTAACAAGGGGGATGAAATACTCCTTGCAGATCATGAACATGCCAGTGCAGTAGCCCCATGGACCGTTTGGCAAGCATCGAAAGGCATACAATTAATTCGCCCTACACTTCCAATTCTTCCTAAAAGTGTCGAAGAGATAGTTGCTATATACCGAAAGGCGATCACTCCCAGAACAAAAGTACTATCGATCTGCCATTTGGTCAATACGAATGGGATGTTATTACCCATAAAAGCGCTTTCGAAAATGGCCCAGGAAGAGGGTATTCTAGTCGCTGTAGATGGTGCCCAAGCGGCCGGTATGTTTCATACCGATTTACGCGATATAGGCTGTGACTTTTATACCGTTAGCGCTCACAAATGGTTGTTTTCCCCTAAAGGCGTCGGTATCTTTTATGCAAAAAAAGCGTCACAATCCAAGCTAAAACCATTGATGGTGGCAAGAGGCTATGAAGATTCCAGTATACGACGCCTAGAAAATTACAATACCCGAAATTTACCCGAGGTATTGGCTTTGGGAGCCGCGCTCGATTATCGGGAAACCATTGGGGCCCAGAAAATTCATGACCGTACCTTTGCGCTCAAACATTATTTCCGTGACAAGGTTGGTACGAATCCCAAATTAGTTCTTAAAACGCCCGAACTTGATACGCTTTCTGCCGGTATTCAAGTGGTAGAAGTTGTTGGAAAGGAGGTGGTGGACGTCAAAAATCGCCTTTTTAATGAATATGGTATCGACTGTAGGCCTATGACCAAGTTTGGATTGAATGCGGTTCGCCTATCTTTCGCCATCTTTATCACAAAGAAACAAATCGATGACCTGGTTCATGCCTTGGAAACCATTGCAAATTCTTAAATCTTAAAAATGCGCTACAGACACGCACTTCTTCTTTTACAGCTATTATTTGTTCCGTTTCTCACTACAAACGCCCAAGAGTCAAAACCGCTAAGACTAGGAGTTGCCGGCCTTAGTCATGGGCATGTAGGCTGGATTTTAGGACGTGAAGACCATGGCGACATCGCCCTGGTAGGAATTGTTGAAACTGATAAGGAATTGGTAAAAAAATTAGCCGATCAATTCGGGTTTTCCACGCAAATCGTATATGATAGTTTAGAGGAGATGATTAAAGCAACAAAACCGCAAGCGGTTGCAGCCTTCGGTACTATCAAAGAACATTTAA
>CALIIC010000059.1 GCA_938020445.1 uncultured Flavobacteriaceae bacterium
TCAAGCGATGATTGATTTAGGAACATATTTCTAGGATTTTTTGATGGAACAAACGCAAAAGCTTGAAGCCCGAAATCTGAAGCTCGGTCTTAATAAGCGCAAGTGTCAAGTGCAAGGCAAACACAAATACAAACGTCAAATACAAATGCAAAACAAGTTATGAGTGAATAGTTCAAATTACGAAATACCGCGTCCTTTTAACGCCATTTCGTTTTTTCTCTATTTTCTATTTTCTCCAGTTCCCCATAAAAACGTTGCACTCACTACTTAGTACTCAATACTGATTACTAAATACTGAGCATTGTTCATTGCTAATTGATTACTGTATATTGTTCATTAAAAACCTTTCCTTACAAAAAAAACCCGAAATAACCCTGTGGATTTCCGTACGAATTACTTGTCAATATTTCGCTATCTTCGCTTCGCCTCCTTTCTTTCCTAGTATCGAAGCCCTAATGGTTTTGGTAAATACAACAGTAGATACATACATATTTAAACCACTGAAATGGCTGTGTATGTGTGTATTTTGCATCTATATAAGCTAGTTAGGTTGCATAAAAATAAATTATGGATAGAATTACAAAACAATTAATTTCCGACCTTTTCAATACTCAAGAAAAATCAGAAACGAACCAGTCTGATGATTTCGAGTATTTCTGCAATTATGCGATTATATCAAGTGAATACAATAAAACATTTGATGCAGATACTGTGACTATTGGCAGTGGTGATGATACGGGTATAGACGGTATTGGAATCATAGTAAACGGACACTTGGTAGAAGACCAAAACGAAGTAGATGATTTATTAGAGAATAATGGATATTTAGAAGTGACTTTTCTGTTCGTGCAAGCTAAAACCTCTTCAAGTTTTGACTCAGCAGAAATGCATAAATTCTATTTTGGGGTAAGGGATTTTTTCGCAGAAACTCCAACAATGAGACGTAATGAAGATATCGTAAAGTATGATGAAATTTCAAATTACATTTTAGATAATGCTTCACACTTTAGAGAAAATCCAAAATGTAAATTATTTTACGTTTCAACGGGAGTCGTAAACCCTGAGGATGAAACCTTAGAAGCTGTTCGCCTTGATTCTGAAAAACAACTTGATTCCTTAAATCTTTTTGAGAATATAAGCTCATCCTTACTTGGGTCAAATGAAATAGGAAAACTTTATAGGAAAACTAAAAATCCAACCTCTGCAACTTTTGTATTTTCCAATAAGGTTACATTAACCGAAACCAACGGTATCAATCAATCATACTATGGTGTTCTTCCTTTTAAGGAGTTCAAAAAAATTATCATTGATTCAAATGATAATATTAAAAGTGTCTTTGATGACAATGTAAGAGATTTTCAAGGCACAAATAACCCAGTAAACAAAAGTATTGCTGAAACATTGGCTAGCGAGACTCCAAATTTATTTAGTGTTCTAAATAATGGAGTAACTATTGTTGCCTCTACTATAAAGCCTTCAGGTAATAATATTACAATCTTTGATTATCAAATTGTGAATGGATGTCAAACCAGTAATGTGCTATTTGAGTATCGTAACGATTCCGAAATTGATGATATGGAAGTTCCGGTTCGTCTAATCGTAACAGAAGATGAAGACATCAAGAGTCAAATTACCGTTTCTACAAATAATCAAACTGCAATTAAAAAAGAGCAATTAACTGCAATGTCTGATTTTCAGAAGAATTTGGAATTGTATTACAACTCGATAGAAGGTGATGGTAAATTATATTATGAACGTAGAGCAAAACAATACAACTCCGACAGAACTGTAGTTAAAAGAAGAATAGTAACAGTTTCTAATCAAATAAAGTCATTCTCTTCACTGTTCTTAAACAATCCACATATGGTAACCAGTTATTACGGTACCATAGTTAAAAAAGTTGGTGAATCTGGTAGTTCTATATTTGAAAAAGACCACCAATTTGCTCCTTATTATTTGGCTGGACTCGCATTTTATCGTTTAGACTCTCTTTTTAATTCAGGCATTATAGACACAAAATATAAAAAGATTAAGTTCTTTATTTTAATGCTTGTGACAAGACTTAGCAGCGACCAAAAATTAGAGCATTTGAACAGTAAAAGATTAGTTGAAAATTTTTGCGACCCAATAATTGCTATCCTAAATGACGCAACTGAAACTGAAAAACTATTCAAAAAAGCAGTTGATATCATTGACCAAAGTGGTGTGGCTATAGACGATAAACAATTCGTAAAAAGTAAATCTATGACTGATGGGATATTAAACAAATGGAAGCAAATAGAAAACGCAACCTAACACGGTATATGAAATCATAGCACCCTGCGGGATGCTCCGCTTCATATACTAACCGTTGGCTGCCATTTCTACTCACCTCTTAAAAACAATTATCATATGGAAAAAGTAATATGTGAAACAACTTTTGGATTTACCGAAATTTTCGCGATTCTTGGTTGGGTTTTAGCCGTAACTTCAATGTTGCTAAACTTTTTTGAAAGAAAACGGATAAGTAACAATGACCTTTTATTGAAAGCTCTCGGTTATTTTGAGGGTGGAACTCAAAAAAGAAGCATTGGAATTTCGTTAATTGAGGGCTTAATAAAAGAAAAAAGGGATTATTCAAATGTATTAATACCTCTGTTAACCAATCAAACTGTTTACCTTCTTCTTCAAAATAAAACTGAAACCAGAATACACGAAGAGAGGAATGTAATTAGAATATTCAATTTACTCGAAGAACTACTTAAAAATGATAAATCTGGTAAAAATAAATTTCATAACAC
Organism: uncultured Flavobacteriaceae bacterium; assembly: GCA_938020445.1. GTDB lineage: Bacteria > Bacteroidota > Bacteroidia > Flavobacteriales > Flavobacteriaceae > Pelagihabitans. The sequence goes on from CALIIC010000059.1 coordinate 2,781, forward strand.
AGAAATAATTGAAGCAATTGATAGAAGGTTGATAGAAACAATTAAGTTCTCTATCAAAATCCCTGCTGAAACATTAAAACTAAGGAAAAAGAGATTTGAAGAGATATTAAACGCCAGCTAATAATGTATATAAAAAATAGCACAAGTCTTTGCTACCACGATGGTTTGGGCATTTTTGGAAAGCCGTCAAATTTTTAAAAGCTTTTTAGGCAAATGTATTTAGATATAATTAATAGACCTGTTTATCAGTACTATATTAAACAAAAAGAGCATGCTCAATTTTGGATTGAGGAGTTTAATGTTATTTTTTTAATATTAAGTTCATTGATTTGGCTTATTGCCTTTTTTATTGATTTTAAAATAGTTTTCACTTTTGTATCAATACAAATATTTCTTTTCCCCTTAAGAAGTTATCTGATTAATAGGGAGAGAAATCGAAAAAAGAATGCAGAATATATGCTTGAACTAGTTGAAAAAAGCATCGTGGAAGACAGTTATCGAATTAGAGAAAAAATCGATAAAGGATTTGACAGTTATGAGAAAGCGAATGATATTCCTTATTGGGAAAAGACAGAAATAGAAGTTTTACTTAGAAGTTTACTTAATCCGAATCTAGACTCGGATACAAGAGAACGCTTAATTGATTATATTAAATTTTTATTTATTAAAAAATGAACTTAATAATCAAACTACTAAAAATTATTTTAAGACCTAAGAGTTTGGCTAGTGTAAAAATTAGATTATTTCCAATACTTGTTACTGGGGTGACTTTGGACTATTTCATAACATACGATTTTAGTAAGCATAAACTTAATTTTTCATCTGGTTCAGATTTTGATTTGGTAAGCTATTTGTTAATAGGTGTTTTTATTTTTCTAATATTAATTGACTATTGGGACAGGAGGAAAGTTTTAAAACAAAGAGATAAAGAATTAGAATTACTCAAAGACCCAAAAGTACCAGCAGAAGTAAAATTTGAAATAGCTAAACAATTAGATTTAAGAAAATAACTACGCCAAACAACGCCTCCGCTAGCGCTCGTCCAATGTCATTAAGTTAAGGGTTTATCTTATTGATATTCAGCTTATTATGCTTGTTTTTGGAATTGATTTTTCGTATATTCAATTGATAATCAATGACTTATTTATGAAAAAAAACAGCTAGTTTTATCTTTGAAAAGGTAAAGGCTGAGATTTTTAGTGATGGTCTAAAAAACGAATTTAAAGTATCCAAAGAGCATTTTACCAGAAACAGGAAACAAGGTTTTCCAAGACTTGTGTTGCTTATGTTGAATTTTTTAAAGAAGAGCCTTGCCCTGGAAATAGCGAATTTCACAAAACTATTGAACCTTTCCGATTCTTCCAGGTTCACAAAAAGTGCATTTGTACAAGCAAGGAAAAAAATCAGGCCGGAAGTTTTTAAAAAATTATCGCGAACATTATTGGATGAGTTTTATACCGATAATGAACCTGGAGTAAAGCTGTGGAAGGGATTTAGACTTTTAGCGGTAGATGGTTCCCGTATTACCCTTCCCATTACCGATGAATTACGGAAGATCTACGGGGTAAGTAAAAATCAAACGGGCACTTCTATAGTGCAGGCGAGATGTTCGGTCCTGTTCGATGTACTCAACAGGCATGTATTGGATGGTATTCTGGCACCTTTAAGACAAGGGGAAAGAGATCTCGCTATCGGCCATTTGGCACATTGCACTACAAATGATCTTTTGCTGTACGATAGAGGGTATCCTTCCTATAACTTCATACACTGTCATTTGGAAAGGAACCTTGACTATTTAATGCGGGTAAAGACGGGTTTCAGCAAACTGACAATAGATTTTGAAAAGAGCAATAAAAAATCTGCCACCGTAGAGATCTATCCAGGAAAGAATACAAAAATATCGGATAAAAAATATTCTAGAAATACACCGATCATAGTCAGGTTGGTGCGTATAGAACTTCCAAAAGGGCAAGTGGAGGTTTTAATGACTTCCTTATTGGATACGTCAAAATATCCTTCAAGCATATTTAAAAAACTATACTTCAAGCGTTGGGGCGTTGAACTATTTTATGATGAACTGAAGAATAAACTCAAGGTCGAGCATTTTTCAGGGTATTCCGACCAAAGCATCCAACAGGATTTTTATGCCACACTATTTGTAAGCAATGTCCAGACCTTGATAGTCAACGAAATCCAGGAAGAAAAGAACACGCAAAAAGGACAAAAAAAATATGAGTATAAAATAAACATGAATATGTCCTACGGACTTCTCAAAAACAGAGTGGTCACATTGTTCCTTGACCAAGGATCTTCAACAAATGATATGGTGGAAGAATTGAAACAACTGTTCAAACTTCACTTGATACCTATAAGGCCCAAAAGATCTAACGAAAGGAATTCTGGAAAATATAGGTCCAGGATAAAACCCAAAATAACTAAAAATCAAAAAGATACAATTTAAAACCACCCTTAACTTAATGACATTGAGCGCTCGTCCTGACGGGTGCCTTCCATACCATTTGTCAAGGGCCAGATAGCGTAAACAAATTCAAATACAAGCCCCGCTCGTTCTGGGAAGCCTTCATATTCAATAACATCAAACTTTCTTTCATTATAACGACATTAAGTTCTGAGAGTATTTTAGAAAATAGAAATGTTATAGAAGGCGGACAAGTTTTACATTAAAGTAACTTATGACAACAACAAGTGATAAGTCTTATTCTAGGCTATTGGAATCAACATAACAAAACAAATGCAGCATACCAGCTATCATATAATTTTTGAAAGAAGTTATTATCTCCCGAAGTATGATTTTGGGCAAAGGAACAATAAGCACCTTACCTGGAGTTTTGAGACCTTAGAAAATTCTAGTCTAAAATTTGGCGGCGTATTAAAAAATGACCTAAATCATATAATTTCTTTCGATAGAGATATCCTTGTCAACGGTGCAGAACTTGAAGGTCAAGTATTCGGACTCAACTTTGAAGATTTTTTCAATGCTCAAATAAATGGCCCTTATCTCTTCTATGAACATTTAGAAAACGGAGAAATCAAAAGGTTAAATGATGACATTTATATCGAATTCGAATATTGCAATCAACCTCTTAAGGAAACGAATGTAAAACTTGCTTTGACGCCTCTTTCTTTTGAAAATCAAGAATGGGAAGGTAATTGCAACAAAATTGGAGGAAAACCCATCTGGGTGCAAGAACCTCAAAATTTATGCTGTCCAAAATGTACGAGTGAAATGACTTTTATATTTCAACTAGATAGCGGTCTCCCAGATTTGAATCCAATCAATGACAATGAAATAATGTTTGGAAATGATGGGGTTTGTTATGCCTTTTGGTGTAGTAAACATAAAATTAGCGGTTATTTATGGCAATGTTAAGTAAATACCAGTCTAATACGGCACGCAAAATCAGGGTTTAACTACTAGGCCCCGCTGCCGCCAGACGGATTGCTAGTGCCAGTTTGCAACTGGTACCGTTCTGAGTAAAAACCGAAGAATTGAATAGTAACCTCGTCAAAACTATTGTGGTTTTTTATGCGATGGATTTTAGTAGGCTAGCGCTCATCTCCAACAGCTGCCTTCCATACCATTCGTCGAGGGCCAAGTAGCGTAAACAAAATCAAATACAAACGTCAAATTCAAATTCAAGAAGTCCGAAGCTCGGTGCTAAATAAGTTCAAGCGCAAGTGTCAAGTGCAAGGCAAATACAAAAGGAGTTATTGTTTGATTATTGTTCGGTGCCAATTATCAACTGTACTGTCAGTCCGAGCATGTCGAGGACCTAATCGAAATGCGCTTCGACAGGCTCAGCGTGAAATCTGTGTCCCTCATTGCCCTGCTGCCAAAGGAAATTCAAATACAAGATGAGTTATGAGTGAAGAGTTCAAATTACGAAGTACTTAGTACTATTTATCCATTAAATCCTTTCATCCTTCGTCTTACGTCTTTGTTCTTTTCTCTATTCTCTCTTTTCTCTTTTTAATTCCCCTCTTTTCCCCATTTCCCCATGAAAACGTTGTACTCATTACCTAGTTCTTAATACTGATTACTGAAAATTGTACCAGCGACTGCCGAATTCGTATTGCCAAACAACTCATTTTTCAACTATCTTTAAGTGTTCACTTAAAACCAAATTCCATGCGCTGTGCCTTTCTGCTTGTTTTATGTCTTGCGATCACTTCTTGTGGCGATGCCGAAAAGAAAAAAAGCAATACAGAAAGCGCGGCACCTCCGAACATCGTACTCATCTTTACCGACGACCAAGGATACCGAGATGTAGGCACTTTTGGGGCCGATGATATTGCCACGCCTAACTTGGATCAAATGGCGGCCGAGGGCGTGAAACTTACCAGTTACTATGCCGCCCAGGCGGTCTGTTCGGCCTCTCGGGCAGGCATCCTTACCGGTTGCTATCCCAATCGTATCGGGATCCACAATGCCATGATGCCCAATAACAACAAGGGTTTGCACCATTCGGAAACCACCTTGGCAGAAATGTTGAAGGCCCAAGGATATTCCACAGGCATCTTCGGGAAATGGCATCTAGGCGACCATCCCGATTTTCTACCTACTAAAAATGGTTTTGACGAATGGTTCGGCATCCCCTACTCCAACGATATGTGGCCCTTGCATCCACAACAAGGTCCGGTATTCAACTTTGGTCCCTTGCCGCTCTATGAAAATGAGACAGTTATTGATACCTTAACAGATCAGTCGCAGCTTACGACCCAAATTACCGAACGCAGTGTCGCCTTTATCAATAAAAACAAAGACGCTCCCTTCTTTTTGTATGTGCCCCACCCGCAGCCCCATGTACCCTTGTTCGTGTCCGATAAATTCAAAGGCAAATCCGACCGCGGATTGTATGGCGATGTCATTATGGAAATCGATTGGTCCGTGGGGCAAATTTTAGCTGCCCTCAAAAAGAACGGCCTCGATGACAATACGCTGGTGATTTTCACTTCGGACAACGGGCCTTGGCTCGCCTATGGCAATCATGCGGGAAGCGCCCTCCCTTTTCGCGAAGGCAAGGGCACCGCTTGGGAAGGCGGACAACGCGAACCCTTTATCGCCCGCTACCCAAAGCGACTACCGAAGGGTAAAACCATTGACGTCCCCGTCATGGCGATCGATATCTTGCCCACCATTGCCGGAATCACCGCTGCGGAACTTCCACAAAAAACCATCGACGGTAAAGACGTTTGGCCCGTATTGACCGGGGAAAGCGCTAAAAGCCCCCAAAAAGCCTACTTTTTTTACTATCGCGTAAATGAACTGTTCGGAGTACGCTATGGGAAATGGAAGCTCTATTTTCCCCATCGCTACCGTACCATGAACGGGCAAGAACTCGGAAGCAATGGCCTTCCCGGAGCCTATAAAATGGTAGATTTGGAAGAAATGGAACTGTACAACTTGGAGATAGACAAAAGCGAGACGACCAATGTCGCCAAGGACCACCCTAAGATCGTGGCGGAAATACAATTGTTGGCGAATGAAATGCGTACAAGACTAGGGGATGCTTTGTTGGAGCTCGAAGGCACCGAGACACGGCAGGCAGGTACAATAGAGTAATTTTTACGCCCGCAGCGCACTGCGAAGCATTCTTTTAAAATACCGAGAACTGTTTTCACCTTTTAGGCTGTACACTACATTGGTTATCAAATCACTACTGCAGCATGAACGGCATTTAAAAGAAGCACCAACCCACTCGGAAGAAAATCAACGCGCAATAGAAATACAATCGAATATGGAACCAATAGCATCGTGCCATTGGGGGTATTTGACGCCATAGGATACCTCATTATCAAAATAATCTTGAAAATGGGTACAATTACAAAAGCACAAACCAGAATTCAAAAAGCCATAGATTCAAACAGCACCAGTTTGAATTTGAGCGGCATGTCATTAACAGATGACGACCTTGATAGTTTAATGGCAAACATGCAGCAAATTAACAAGTTACAGCTCCTAAATTTAGGAAACAACCTACTGACCACGTTGCCAGAAACCATGGCAACCCTTGCAGATTTGACCAAACTGCTTTTAACCGAAAATCAATTTACCGCACTCCCTGCGACCATTGGGAGTTTTTCCAAACTCCGGATTCTGGATGTCAGCGAAAATGACCTCAGCACCTTGCCGCGAACCATAGGGAACCTTACAAATCTAGAATGGTTGAACGTATTTGGCAATAAACTCACTTCGATACCGGATACCATCGGAAATCTTGGAAATCTTAGAGCATTTGTGGCGCATTTTAACAGGCTAACCTCAATTCCCGAAACCATAGACAACTTTAGGGAGTCTGCAAAAATATTCTTGGTAAACAATCCTTTGACCACCGAAACCATGACTTTTTTGGATGGCACATTTGGCCAGGACGCTTGTTTCAATAGGGTAGCGTTCGATGCGGAAGACGATTCCTATCTGGTATTGGGAAGAATTTATGGGAAGGAGCAAGTGGCCGCTATGGAAAAATGCATGGATTCCCTAGAGGCTTCATGGTCCTTTCTCAATGGTTCCGAAGCCTTGGGCGAGGCCCTAAAACGCCTTGCAAAGGCCAGGTCGGTTAAAGAATCCAAAGGAAGCTTGTTTTTCCTATTTCCGTCTAAATGAATTGCTCATGATCCACTACGGAAAACGAATCGTAGGCCCCATCGGTATAGAAGTATCAGAACTGAAGCAAGCGTTTTTCTGAAGCCTAAAAGACGATTTAGCAGCATTTTCCGAACCAATTTACCGCAAGAAAGTTCGCACTAAATACCCTTATAACCAGATAACGATCCAATAATTCAAAACCGCTTGGGGGTATTTGTCCTCTTGTTATACCTTATAAGTAAACCACTCCGAGACAAGCCTAGGAGGCCTTCGTTTGCCGAAATAGCTAGATGAAGGCAACCCTTAGAGCATTTAAATCTCGATTATCACATAAATCATCTTCAAAATGGGGAATACTATAGAAGCAACGACCAGAATTCAAGAAGCTATTGATTCAAATAGCACTAATTTGAATTTGAGCAGATTATCGTTGACCACTGATGAGCTGAATGCCTTAATGCCCAAAATTCAACAAATAGGTGAGCTACAAACCCTAAATTTAGGCAACAATAAGCTAACCACCTTACCGGAAACCATCGGAACCCTTGGCCATCTCAACAAACTGCTCTTAACCGAAAATCAACTTGCCAGCCTGCCCGATGCGATTGGGAATTTAACCAATGTAAGCATTCTGGATCTAAGCGAAAACAATCTTACTACCCTACCTCCCGCCATGGGCGACCTAGCAAGTCTAAAATGGATAAATGTATTTAGCAATAACCTTACCAGCTTTCCCGATACTATGGGCGACCTGCCGGAACTCAGAACCATCATCGCCCATTTCAATCAGATACAAACCCTGCCAGAGACCTTGGCGAACCTGCAAAACATTACCCAACTGGCCCTCACCGCCAACCCTTTAACAGAAGAAACCATTGCTTTTTTAGACCATACTTTCGATCAACGGGCCCTCTACAATAGAGCAGGGTCGGACACACTGAGCGATTACCGTGCAGTCTTGACAAAAATCTATGGGAAAGAAGAAGTGGCCGCCATGGTCGATATCATCGATACTTTAGATCCTTCATGGTCTTTTATCAATGGTTCAGGAATTGCCCTAGATGCACAAAAGCGTTTAAACAAACCGAATGTAGATTTGGCAACGGCCACCGAACAAGAAGCAACGGCCCTACAACATCAAATCCGATTAGATCAGGCGATGGTGCAACAGAATACCTTGTCGGCCAAACAGGCGGCAATTGGTTTTTTGAAAAAAATGCCCCCCGGAAGTTCAGAGGGCCTTAAAGTGTATTGGGAAGGGGCGAAACACCTCATGGCCCCCTTAAAAAACGCATCGGCCCCTGAAAGCGAAAAAAGAATGGCCTTGCAAAACATGGCAGCCGCTTTAGGGGACTGTGCAACACCTGTAAAAGACCTTCTAGTACAAGCGTATATCGGTAGCTACTCCAATTTGAACAAAAGCCAAGAGCTTCCCGAAGCGATACAGGCGTTGACCCTTGAAAAGACCGAAGAACTTCCTGAAGCCGTTCATGCCCTGGTGGTTCGTGAAGCCCTTGAAAAAGAAGCGCTCGGAAGCTTGGCCAAACTGGAGGTAAACGGGGAGAAGGTTTTACGGGAAAATGAAATGACCGAGCAACTCAAAGGACTTTCCAATGCCGTTTTTGGGGAAAATGCGGCAACAAACCCCCATAACAAAATAAAAATCAACTTTCCGAAAGGTACAAGGCCCATACCGCTCCCCAGCAAAACGGAATACGAGAACTTTGCTTTTGATCAGGTAAAGCCAGCATTGGCCGAGGCGTTTGCCAAACGCTGTTGCCAAACCAGTGATGATGGCGCAAACACCTTGTTGAAAGATGCCAGGGGCCATTATCTCTTTGATGTGGCCAAACTTAATGCCATTGTAGAAAAATACTATTCCGAAGATTTAGGCATCATTAGTGAACGGGAAAAAGCGATCACCGGTTTAAAAGAGGGGGTTCATAAAGCACTTTCCGATACGAACCTATACCTCTTAGACCATGTAAAGGAGGTACACCCGCTATTGAATACCAACGCATTGGCAAGAAGGTCTCGCGAAAAACTGGCGGTCGTTCCCGATGGAGAGATCCTATCGACCGCGGAGGTACTTTTGACCGAAAAAACCGGAGAAATAAAAACGCTTGCAACCAAATATAGCGCAGAGATCAAAAGGGCAGCGTCGACCCCAAATATGAGTGCGCTCACCACGCCGAAGAATCTGGACGAGCGTATTGAAAAGCCTCAAAAGCGTGCTGCTAGTCCGCCTAAAACAGAAGGAAGAACTCGATCAAAATCCCCTTCACAATCATCCTAGGAGCTATTTGACGTCTCCGGTTTTTCAACTTCCCTTTTCTGTCAACGATACAGTTTTTGCAGAAAAACATCGTAAAAGGGGTTCTTTTTTGGTGCATTCGTATTTATATGTTTCCTTTAGCGACCTAAACAGATGCCCAAATTGTCGAAACCCTTTCAATTTAAACAATTCACCATTCATCAAGACCGCTGTGCCATGAAAATTGGCACCGATGGGGTATTGCTCGGCGCATGGACTTCCCTTGCAAATACGCCTGAGTCTATTTTGGATATTGGATCGGGCACCGGCATTATAGCGCTCATGCTGGCACAACGCAGTGCTGCTGAAGTTATTGACGCCATCGAAATAACCGAAGCTGCCTACGAACAATGTATGGACAACTTTGAGCTATCGCCTTGGGCGGATCGCTTGTTCTGTTATCACGCCGGACTAGACGAATTTGTGGAAGAAATCGAAGATCCGTACGACCTGATCGTATCGAACCCTCCGTTCTATTCGGAAGCCGTGGCAAGTGGCGATACGGCCAGGGACCTGGCACGACAAAACCAATCGCTCCCCTTCGAAGAATTGCTAGAAGGGGTGTCGAAGCTCCTTTCCCCGGAAGGCGTTTTTACCACTATCATCCCCTTCAAAGAAGAAGCAAATTTTAAGGAATTAGCAGCGACTTTCAGACTGTTTCCCAAGCAGATCACACACCTAAAAGGAACGGCAGAAGCGGCTATTAAAAGAAGCATGCTGGCCTTTACTTTTTTAGTAGAAGATACCAAAGAAGATACGCTCGTTATTGAACATGCACGTCATGAATACACAGAGGAATATATCGCCTTGACCCAGGACTTCTATCTGAAGATGTAGTTACTTTCGCTTCATATATACATACATGGGTATTCCTGTAAGCAATAACAGAAAGCCCCAGAAGATGGCCTTTTCCCCAGCTCCGTACACCGCCCATAAGGAGTAGGCAAACGCACCCCCTCCCAGACACAGTATGGGCAACCAATACTTGAAACCCATTTTGGGTCGCAATGCCACTAGCACATAGGCCGCTGACGAAAACAAATAGGGAATCAACACACAGAGGGCGGTCAACAAAATCAGAAACCTGAATTGATCTACCAAACCGTTGGTATAATTCATTAATAGGACTATGGAGCTTAAAATACTCCCGATAACCATCCCATAAACAGGTACTCCTTTGCTATTTTTCCGTTGAAATATCTTAGGAAACAACTGATCTTGAGCTGTCGCCATTGCGATTTGGCCTTGTACCAGAATCCAGCCATTGAGTCCGCCAAAAGCTGCGATCGCCGCACCCATTGCCACAAGATTGCGTCCCCATTCCCCGCCGATAACAGCAGTGGCGTCGGCAAAGGGCGAAGGGGAGACCGCCAGTTCTTCCAAGGGAACAATTCCCATGACGGCAATCGTTCCCAAGATATACACCAAGGCGGTGAGTACGGTCCCAAACAGCGTCGCTCTCGGAATGGTTTTCTCAGGTTGTGCTACATCCCTAGCGGGAATGGTAGCACTTTCAACACCCATATAGGCATAGAGGGTCAAGGCGGCGGTAATGGTGATCGCGCCAAAAGTGGTTTCACTACTTCTATTGAAGGGAATAAAATGTTCGGGATTGAAAAAGAAAAAGCCTCCCAAAATGATGAGCACCAAGGGAAGTAATTTTAAGATAGTAGTGAAAAGCTGCAGCTTTCCCGAGGTGCGCAACCCCAGGGAGTTGATCCAGGTAAGTCCCCATAAAGTGCCCAACCCCACGGAAACCGCCCATACCGTACTTTCCTGCAACAGCGGCCAAAAGACACTCAACGCGCTCACAAACGCGATGGCAATGGCAGCATTGCTCACCCAAACCGATATCCAATACCCCCAGGCGACCAAAAAACCCACAAAATCCCCAAAACCGGCCTTTGAATACGCATACGGCCCGCCACTCTTATCAGGGACCAATTTGCTAAGCCTGGCAAATACCTTCGCCAGCAGTATGGCCCCCGTGGCCGAAAACAACCAACCCAGAATGCTGATGCCACCATAGGGAGCAAGGGCCGCGGGCATCAAGAAAATACCGGCCCCGATCATGTTTCCGACCACCAAGGAGGTACTCGTCCATATGCCCAATTTTTTGGAGGTGTTAGTTTGGTTGATCAATAGGTCTAGGTGTCAAAAGATTTATATATTTTTAAATGTACAAAAACCAGCGCGCTTGATTCCGAAATTTCATGTTGATCCCGATATTACGAAGGCGGAAACCTTGCCCGCCTCCTTTTATAGGGACCACAACGTATTTGAAGTCTTAAAGAACTCCGTTTTCTATGGTGCATGGCAATGGGTAGGCCACGAATCCCTTTTGGGAAAAGAGCAAAATGTGCATCCGTTTGTGCTGTTGGACGGTTTTTTGACAGAACCCATGCTCCTTACCAAAGATGCTGCGGAAAAAATACACTGCCTTAGCAATGTATGCACGCACCGGGGCAATTTGGTCGTCGATAGCTCGGGGCAGAAGAAAAAACTCAGTTGTGGGTATCATGGAAGGCGCTTTTCGTTGAGCGGTGCTTTTGAACATATGCCCGAATTTAAGGAGGCAAAAGACTTTCCCCGGCCCTGTGATGATCTACATACCTTTCCACTGCGTAATTGGGGCCCTTTTTTATTTGCCGGACTCAATCCCGCATTTGATTTTCAGGTCGTCATCGACGGTATGAACGAACGGGTCGGTTTTCTACCCTTGCGTGATTTTAAAGTGGATGAAAGTAGATCCAAAGAGTATACCATAGACGCCCATTGGGCACTGTATTGCGATAATTATTTAGAAGGATTTCATATCCCCTTTGTACATGAAGACCTAGATGCCGTATTGGATTACGGGGACTACGATACCGTATTATACGACTATATGAACCTTCAAATCGGGTACGCGGAAGATGACGAACATGTCTTTGATTTGCCTGAAGGCCATCAAGATTACGGTAAAAAAGTAGCCGCCTACTATTACTGGGTATTCCCGAATATGATGTTCAATTTTTATCCTTGGGGCCTTTCGGTGAATTTGGTACGACCCATGGCAATGAACCGTACCAAGGTCTCGTTCATAAGTTATGTATGGGATGCTGGGAAGTTGGACAAGGGGGCGGGAGCTTTATTGGACAAGGTAGAACTCGAGGATGAGGCCGTCGTTGAGGGCGTTCAAAAAGGCGTACGATCGCATTTTTACAAAGCAGGTCGCTTCTCACCTACCCGGGAAAAGGGCGTACACCACTTTCACGGTTTACTGGCACATTTTTTAAATCGAAAAACAGGTAAATAGAATACCCTTATTGTTAAAAATGAAACAATACATCGATGAATTGTTACGTTTCATTCTTATCTTTACAAAAATATATTGTTTATGAGACCCGATCTATTTGAAGCTCCCGACTATTACAACCTAGACGACCTCTTATCCGAGGAACACAAATTGGTACGCGATGCAGCGCGCCAATGGGTAAAACGGGACGTTTCGCCCATTATCGAAGACTATGCGCAAAAAGCGGAGTTTCCGACCCAAATTATAAAAGGCCTGGCAGAGATAGGCGCCTTCGGACCATATATTCCCGAAGCGTACGGCGGTGCCGGTTTGGATCAGATCAGCTACGGGCTCATTATGCAAGAAATTGAACGCGGCGACAGTGGCGTACGCTCTACCGCTTCGGTGCAATCCTCGTTGGTGATGTATCCTATTTACACGTATGGTACCGAAGAACAACGCACTAAATATCTACCCAAATTGGCCAGCGGTGAATCTATGGGCTGTTTTGGTTTGACCGAACCCAATCACGGATCCAATCCCGGGGGTATGGAAACCAAATACAAGGATATGGGCGACCATTATCTTTTGAACGGCGCCAAATTGTGGATTTCCAATTCCCCTTTTGCAGATATTGCCGTGGTATGGGCAAAAAATGAAGAAGGCCGTATTCACGGATTGATCGTGGAACGCGGCATGGAAGGTTTTTCGACTCCCGAAACCCATAACAAATGGTCGTTGCGGGCCTCCGCTACGGGAGAACTCATATTTGATAATGTAAAAGTTCCCAAGGAGAATCTGCTTCCCAACAAAACAGGATTGGGCGCTCCGCTCGGTTGTTTGGATTCTGCTCGATATGGTATTTCTTGGGGCGCTATCGGTGCGGCAATGGATTGTTATGATACGGCGCTGCGCTATGCCAAAGAACGCATTCAATTTGGAAAGCCGATTGCCGCTTTTCAGTTACAGCAGAAAAAATTGGCCGAAATGATTACCGAAATTACCAAGGCCCAATTGTTGGCGTTCCGTTTAGGGCAATTGAAAAACGAAGGCAAGGCGACCACCGCCCAAATCTCCATGGCCAAACGCAACAATGTAGACATGGCCATTAAGATTGCCCGGGAAGCACGGCAAATGCTAGGAGGTATGGGTATCACCGGTGAATTTAGCATTATGCGGCATATGATGAACCTCGAAAGTGTCATTACCTATGAAGGTACGCATGACATTCACCTGTTGATCACGGGAGCTGACATTACCGGCCACCAAGCCTTTAAGTAGGGTCTCAAAACAAGGGTATTTTCATAGAATAGCGCGCGGCCTTTTTGGGGGTGGTTTGTACTTTCTCTACCATAAACTATGTTTCGCTGATAAAAATTAATACTTTGGCAGCGCTAAAATCATGATGACCATACTATGAGATATTTGTACGTACTTCTTTTTCTTGCCTTTCTTTCCTGTAAGACCGAAACCACCAAAAAAAACGATTCACAAGAATCTCAGGAAACATCTGTTGTTACTACAAAAACCAACTTCACCACCTCTGATGTACTATTGGGAAGTTTGTTCATTGATGTACAGTTGCAGGAAATATTTCCCGATAGCAAGACCTTTGTAGATTGTACCGCCAAATTCCCGCATGAAGAAATAAGGGTCAAATACAA
>CALIIC010000060.1 GCA_938020445.1 uncultured Flavobacteriaceae bacterium
TATCATTTTTCAAGAATGGTTAACAGCAAGAGGTATCCAAAAAGTGACACCGTTGGAACAGTTGGCTTATGTAGCGGATCGTGGTATGGGAGCCTTAGAATACAAACCCGTAAAAGAGCTACCCAATACATCATCTATAAACATAGATGAAATCATTACCATCTTAGAAAAAGTATTGAAACTAAAAGAAGATACATCTGGGGCGGCCCTTGATGAATTGTCTTTACTTAACGTTTTCAAAATAGGAACTTCAGCAGGTGGAGCTAGACCTAAAATCTTAATATCTGAACATAAAGAAACTGGTAAAATTATAGCCGGAGACAGAGAAACAAGCGAGGACTACAATCACTATCTAGTTAAGCTACATCTTGATGATAGCGATGACTACAATAAAGAAAAAGTAGAATACGCCTATTATTTATTAGCGCAAGAAGCAGGTGTTGTAATGATGCATTCTAAACTTATAGAAAATAAGCACTTTGCAACACTTAGATATGATAGAAACCACGGAGAAAAACAGCACGTACTAACAGTAACAGGTTTAACGGGTTGGGATTTTAAAAGTCAACCGAAAAACTCGTCCTATGAAAATGTATTTAAGGTAGCGGTAGGATTGGAAGTACCACACAGGGACCTACAACAACTTTTTAAACGTATGGTGTTCAATGTTGTTTTTAAAAATGTAGACGACCATTTAAAAAACCACAGTTTTGTCTATAACAAAGAAGAAGACAAATGGAATTTAGGACCCGCTTATGATCTAACCTATGCCCTCAATCCATTATTTACATTTAAAACCACCTCTAGAGCCTTGTCCATTAATGGAAAGCGTACCGATATTACTATAAAAGACTTACTAAAGATTGGGGAAGAATTTGTCATTAAAAATCCTAAAGGAATTATTGAGGATATACAGGCATTGATTCCAAAATGGATGGAAGTGGCCGGGGAATTAGAGATACCGGATACTATAATTAAGTCAATCCAAAAAGAAATAAAGAGAATAGAATAATGGCAGATAGCAGGCAGGCACATTTGAGATTTACTATTCGTGATTATTCCTTGCGTATTAAATCGTATGGCTTTGAAAAGTTATTTAAGATGCTACAGGAATCAGTAAAACCATGGATTGGACGAATACAACCACTGAAAAAAGGTTAACGGAGTTTAAAAGAGATGAAAAACTAGAACTATTATTGTCAAACGATATTAACCTTAGCAAATACTGAGAGATAATCATACCGTGAAACATCTTTCCCTATAAGCCTTACCACATTCTTTTCACCTTAATTCCTTTAAGAAGAACATTTTTCAAATAAAAATGAAATACCATTTAGCAAGTAAGGTAATCACCCTAAATTTGGACGTACATAGATGCTATAAATGAAAGACAAAGGATGTATTTTTTTTTGGTTATTGGTTGTTATACTAATCGGTTGCAAGAATATAGATAAGAATGTTTCCACAAAAGAGGTGAATACGCAATGGTTGGAAAATGAATTCAAACTTTTAAAAACGGAAAAAGACAAGGAAAAATACTTAACCAATATGTTCGTTACAGACCAAGAATTAAGAACCTCTTCAAAAGGGAGTGAAATCTTGATGAACAATAATTTCAACGAAAAGTCCCCTGCCTATTTGGAGCACATTAATGAAATGAATAGTGTAGACTCGCTAAATTTTATACGAGTCGATAAATTTCTTGATGTATTCGGGTATCCTAAAACCAAATACGAAGATTATCGCGCAAATTATGCAATTAATGCCGTATGCCTACATCAGCCATATCAAAATCAAGTGGAGATTTTCCCTTTGCTTTATCAAGCCCACTTAGCAGAGCATTTATCAGGAGAAGATTTTTTCTTTTTCCTAA
Source organism: uncultured Flavobacteriaceae bacterium (assembly GCA_938020445.1). Classification (GTDB taxonomy): domain Bacteria; phylum Bacteroidota; class Bacteroidia; order Flavobacteriales; family Flavobacteriaceae; genus Pelagihabitans. Next base: position 1,874 of record CALIIC010000060.1, read on the forward strand.
ATAAAATGCACATAATCAAGTATCAGACCAGTTTTACATCAGACAAAGTTTATGACAATGAAACAGATCAAGTACACGATTTGATCAAAAAACTTGACTTAGTTAAGCACATTGAAAAACTTAATTCTTCCGAGTTATAATATTAATTTGTAAGCACTATGACGAAAACAATGAAAGTCATCAGGAAGTCATCGACTGATTGCTATACAAAGAGGCAGATGTAAGTTTTTTTTTCCTAGCCAATATATGGCAATTACACTTATCGCCATTGTATAAATTAAGAAGAACTATCCACCAAAAACAAAGCCCCGTCATCAGCACGATAATGGGGCTTTTTTCGGAGGAAGAGGGATTACACAACCCTACCACCTCCCCTCTTGACAATAAAGCACGAAATCGCTTGTGCGATTTTCAGGCTTTTGCTTTTCAAATTCTTACAAGAAAAGGCTCTTGACGCCTTTAAAAAACAAAAGCCCGATTTTCATAGAAAATCAAGCTTCGCTCTAAGCGGAGGAAGAGGGATTCGAACCCCCGGAGGTGTGACCCTCAACAGTTTTCAAGACTGCCGCATTCGACCACTCTGCCATTCCTCCTAACGCGGTCTGCGCACTCTTAGCATTTCTGTCTAAGAAGATGCAAATATAGAAAGGTTTTTCTATTCCCTAAAGTCTTTTGTTTATTTTTATTAGTGAAATACCTTTACCTTTTAAACTCAAAGCACCCAGATCATTCGGCAGAAGCCAATAGTGGTGTATCTTTGCAACATTATAAAACAGTCATGCGGCGGCTCATACCACTATTCGTAGTATTCTTGTTTTCTTCCCAAGTATCAGGGCAGGCCACTTTTACTATCATTGATAGTTTGCAACAAGTACTCAAAACAACTCCTGAGCCTTCTGTAAAAAAAGTAGATGTTCTAAACAACTTGGGATATCGCTACTGGATTGTAGACTCCAACGAATCGGTGACCTATGGCACAATGGCACTCGAGCTTGCCAAAGAACTGAATTATCAGAAAGGAATGGCTTTTGCCAAGCGGGTACTAGGTGTTTCGTATTGGACTATTGGACAACCCAAACGTGCTTTGGAGAACCTTCAAGAGGGACAACAAATCTATAGCGCAATTAAGGACCCGGAAGGAGCTGCAAATTGCCTTATGAACAGTGGCATGGTATATGCCGATATAGGCGATTTGGACAAGGCTTTGATTATTTATGACGGGGCTATTGAACAATTCACCAAATTAGGCCTTAAAAGAAGAATCGCTACCACCTTCACCAAAATAGGATCTGTTCTTATAGAACAAGGCATGTTGGGAAAAGCCAAAAGCTATTTGACCAACGCCCTTACGATTCATTCGGAGGATGATTACGTCTATGGTATCTCAGAAGCGCACAACCGCTTGGGAACATTATATTTACTGCAATCTGAATTGGAACTCGGGGAATATCACATAAGAAAATCAATGGAGACCGGTTTTGAGATAAATGATGAAGATGGTCAAATCAGTAATTTAATTCAATTCGGAAAGCTACTGCGCCTGGAAGGTAAATATGGTGTGTCGGAAGCCCATTTAAAATCGGCTTTGAAAAAAGCAAAAGCCAAAAATCTAAAGAAATACGAACTTAAGACCTATAAAGAGTTAAAGCTACTTAAAAAACAAGAGGATAGCCTAGCACAGTCATTGTATTACTACGATGCCTATATAGCATTAAAGGATTCAATTTACAATACAGATAAGACAAAGCAAATTGCGGCAATTGAGTTTGCCGCCGAACTTACCGACAAGGAAGAAGAAATTAAGTTATTGGAGGAACAGGAACGGACCGATTCGATTATTAAGTGGAGCTTAGGCCTTGGAATCCTTTCCCTTAGTGCCATTGCTTTTCTTGTATTTAAAAACCAGCGGCAGCGTACAACCCGAAAGCAAGAATTCCTAAAAAGACAAAAAGAATTGTTGGCGTCGCAAGAGGAACTCGCCAAGACCGCACTTGAAAATGCCGAACTTAAAGAGAAAGAACTCACCCAGCAAATTCAATTCAAAAACAAAGAACTAACCTCCTATACACTCAACTTTGCTCAAAAGAACGAATTACTTCAAGAATTACACGATAAAATTGTATTAGCGCAGTTGGCAAGTCCGGCCGAACGACAAAAAATCCTGAAGGGATTGGAAAAAAGGTTGCGCCAAAATGTAAGTATTGATCGGGATTGGGAAGATTTTAAACGGCATTTTGAAGAGGTACATACCGATTTCAACAAAAAATTGAAAGAAAGACATCCTGATTTAAGTGCCAATGATTTGAAGATTTGTTCCCTAACACGACTCAATCTCAATGTAAAGGAAACTGCCAGCATGCTTGGTATTTCTCCTGAAAGTGCTAAAACCGCACGATACCGCCTGCGGAAAAAGTTGGGTATTCCCCCCGAACAGGAATTATTAAGCTATTTTCTGGAGCTCGAAATGCGATAATTCCTTGTTTTTTCATATTCCGGACGATTTTATTTATTAAAATCCAAAATCTTTAGAAGCTTAAATACCAGGTCTTTAAAAGCAGCTGTCTACCTCATGTACCCAAAGTTTTAGGAACTCTAAATTCGATGTCTACTTCGTATTCAATTAGTGTTCCCTTCAAGTCTACCCTATTTTCTTTCATCCACTTCATGGCCGAAATACATTTGTCCCAGACAATCACAAACAAGTGACTTGCAAAAAAAGACGATTAAATAACAAACGAAAGTTCAACAAAAAAATACTTTAAGATGAACAACATATTTGCAAACTTACCAGCACCATTAGACCTAGTCTTAGATCCTATTTCTTATATCGTATTTGCTATGTATGGTGGTTTAATGCTTTGGGAAGCACTTTTACCGGCAAGAAAACTACCTAAAATGTCTTTTTGGAGATTAAGAGGGTTACTTGCCTTTGGTTTCTTTTTCTTCCTTTCTTCTTATTTACCTATGTTGTGGGACGGATACCTTGCTTCTTATCAGGTATTTGACCTTACTCAATTGGGAACTATTGGCGGAGCAATCGTTGGGATACTCATTTATGAATTCGGAGTATACCTGTGGCATCGCGCTATGCACAGCAATAATTTTTTATGGAAAGTATTCCATCAAATGCATCACAGCGCAGAACGAATCGACAGTTACGGTGCTTTTTATTTTAGCCCCATGGATATGATCGGTTTCACTTTTCTGGGAAGCCTATGCCTTGTGGTCATTGCAGGATTCACCGCGGAAGCAACTACACTCATCATTCTGGGTACTACCTTTCTCTCTATTTTTCAGCACAGTAATATAAAGACTCCTGTATGGCTTGGGTATATAATACAGCGTCCCGAAGCACATGCCATTCATCATGCAAAGGGTATTCATCGATACAATTACTCAGACATATCTCTTTTTGACATCCTATTTGGAACCTTCAAAAACCCTAAAAGATACGTACATCACTCCGGGTTCTACTACGGTGCTTCAAAAAGAGTGTTAGACATGTTGTTGTTCCGAGACGTTACCCAAAAAAATAAGTAATGAAAATCAGCAGCAAAGGTATGACGGTCTTGTTAGTAATAGCCTGTATTAGCCTTCCGGTAGACCTTCATATACCAGCATGGGCCGTTATAAAATGGATTTCCCATACATGAAAAACAAAGTAAAAATAGAACGCATACGAATCGCCTTGGCGGGAATTTGCTTCTTTCCCATGCTTTATCTCTTAGGAAAAACCTTGATCGAATGGATATACTGAAAAGACTGTTCGCTGCTGCCTGCCTACCATTCTTAAACTAAATAAATCATCGGAAATCAGATATGAAACGGCTACTAAATTACGGCTATGCTTTGGTGAGTTATATATTCTTCCTTTTGGTTTATGGGTATTTCATACTATGGGAAAACAACACCATTGTACCTGTTAGAATCGACCAAGGGACCTCTGACTCCCTCCCCGAAGCACTATTAACCAACATACTATTGATGGCTATATTTTTTGTACCCCATTCTATTATGGCGCGCAATTGGTTCAAAACCTGGTGGACAAAAATAATATCACCCATACTAGAACGTAGCACCTATGTTTTGATATCGAGCTTGCTAATGGCGAACTGGATCTATTTTTGGCGACCTATTCCTATTGTCATCTATGATTTGTCGGAATCCTGGATAGGGACTTTTCTAATGATATGTTCATTTTTTGGATTCTTTTTAGCCGTTTTCAGTACTTTTTTAATCAATCATTTTGATTTATTCGGTCTAAAGCAAATAATACATGTTTTTAGACCAAAAAAAGAGACGCCCTACCGTTTTGTCACTCCATTGCTATATCAGATTGTACGGCATTCCCTGTATTTAGGATTTATAATCGCTTTCTGGAGCAATTCAGAATTTACAATCGGCCATCTGTTGTTTTCCTCTTTGGCCACTGTTTATACCCTTATAGGGATCGATTATGAGGAAAAAGATCTTAAACAAGAATTTGGAGAGACCTATAAAAAATATAGCCAGGCGATACCCAAACTAATCCCATCAATCATGCGATCAAAAGCCTTTCTATTTGTGATAAGCTTTCTCATTCTAGGCCTTTTTTTAGCCTATCTCCTTGGACCTATCGGATAAGAGGAATCAGTATTTGAATCATTAATTCTAGTAAATAAATCTTTAACAATTAAATTTTAACATCATGAAAATTATCAAGAACACCCTTTTTGCAACCATTGCTTTTTTATGTATCTCCTGCAACAACGACGATTACGGTGGGGATCCGGAAATCCCTGTCCAAACCAAGTTTAATGTATTGGGAGTGGGGCCCTCGGTTGCGATTCCAAAAACCATTGTACATCCAGGGAACGGTGAAACTTTCGAAGTCTTCTGTTTTATTATGGATATGGTAGATGCTGACACCGGAGAAGTCCTTGGCACTTTGGAAGACTGTGAATTCAGCACCGAATTTTTCGATGATGGGTCTATTCTTTCGGGCGTGTTGACCACGTATAACTTTACTGGTCGGGGTTCCATAACATCAGAAAACCAAGTACTACAGACTCCACTCACCGATGGCCTTTTCAGGACTAGTTTCACACCCACTGAAAACAATATTGTGGACAGTAGTTTTGAATTCGAAGGAGCCAAGGGGAAAGTATCTGTGAGCGGTGAAGTAGACCTTTCGAAGTTCGATCAAGACATCATCATCTTCAATTGCGGTTTCGCCATTGAATTGGAATCATACTAAAAAAGCTGTTTTCAGCAAGTTGAGTTTTTATGTTAGTCATGCGCCCGTTTATCCTTTATGATAAGCGGGCGTTTTTTGTAAACTGTTTCTTATCTTGCCTACATGACGCACCCCAAGGTGAGTATTCTCATTCCTTTTAAAAACACGGCCGCTTATCTAAAGGAGTGCTTGGAATCGATTATAGCGCAAACCTACGCAAACTGGGAAGTACTGGCAATCGATGATCATTCTACGGACCAGAGCACTAAAATTGTAGCCGCTTTTGCCAAAAAAGATCCCCGTATCAAAGTACATTCCAATCTGGGAGCAGGCATCATAGAGGCACTGCGAACTGCCTATGATCGTAGCATGGGGGATTTCGTTACCCGGATGGATTCGGATGACATCATGACTCCAAACAAACTGGATGTAATGGTCAGTGCCCTTGAAAAATATGGGGAAGGACACTTGGCGGTGGGTATGGTCAAATATTTTTCGGATCGGGGCATTAGCGATGGGTATGACCGCTATGAAAAATGGCTGAACGGTCTTACCGTGCAAGGCACCAACTACAGTGAGATTTATAAAGAATGTGTTATCCCCTCCCCTGCCTGGATGGCGTATCGATCTGATTTTGATGCGTGTGGAGCTTTTATACCCGATCGGTATCCTGAAGATTATGACCTTGCTTTTCGTTTCTATGAAAATGGGGTGAAATGCATCGCCAATGATCAATTACTACATTACTGGCGCGATTATAATACCCGCACCTCCCGTACCAGTGAACATTACGCCCAAAATTATTTTTTAGACATTAAACTTCATTACTTTTTAAAACTGGAACACGATAGCAATAGATCATTGACCGTTTGGGGGGCGGGCAATAAAGGCAAAGAAATTGCCAAAGGCCTATTGAAACGGGGTATCCCGTTTTATTGGGTATGTGACAACCCGAATAAAATAGGAAAAGAAATCTATGGTCAGGAAATGCGTCATTTTGATTCGTTGAAAACCCTGAAAGCGCCCCAAAGTATTATTACGGTAGCCAATGCCGATGCCCAACATATGATTCGGGCATATTTTAATACTATTGACCAAAAACCAATGCTCGATTACTTCTTTTTTTGTTGAACACCCGAATTAAATCTACGGTAAAGGTACTATGCAAGCCCGCGAGACATTGAAAGGAAACGTAGCATTTGATTTCGACCTAAGCCCTCCTATTAGCCATGTCGGGCTGGTTTCCATACAATATCGCAGCAAAAGAGACCATTGGTCTTGATTATCCAGTTAAAAGCATAAGTTTTTCCTAATATTAAAACTTTTGAGGTAGATCGCTAACGTATAAATCCTGAATTTCCTACATTTGCTCAATCAAAATAGGAAATGCAGTTTAAACATCCGGAATTCCTTTGGGCCTTACTTCTTCTCCTTATCCCTATTTTCATTCATCTTTTTCAATTACGGCGTTTTAAGAAAACCCCTTTTACAAACGTAAAGTTCCTTAAAAAGGTTGTTTCAGAATCGCGACGAAGCAATTCATTAAAAAAGTGGCTGCTATTGCTAACCCGAATGCTTTTGCTCGCGGGCTTGGTAATTGCCTTTGCACAGCCATTTTTTGCTAAGAAATCGGCCCTCAAGAAAAAGGAAACCCTCCTATATCTAGATGATTCCTTCAGTATGCAGGCAAAAAATGAAGGCAGTAGCCTACTTTCCAATGCCGTTCAAGATTTGCTAAAATCGGTACCCAAAGAAGGTTTTTTAACCCTATTTACAAATGAAAAGGTATTCCGTGCAACCTCTTTGAATGCCATTCAAAATGAGCTGCTCGCCTTAGATCATAGCCGAGAACAACTTACGCTGGAAGAAATCAGGCTAAAAGCAACCACTATTTTCAGTAAAGACTTGGATACAGAGAAAAATTTGATTCTAATTTCAGACTTTCAGACCTCATTAGGAACTGTTTCTTCTGATAGTTTAACGGGTGTTCGCACACATATGGTTCAATTACTACCCGAAGAAATTCAAAATATTTCGATTGATTCATTGTTCATCGCTCCCGAAAGTACCTCAAACAAGGAGTTGACCGTGCTTCTATCGAGTATTTCAGAGGTTGAAAGCGTTCCAGTCTCTCTCTTTAACGGGGAACAATTGATTGCAAAAACGGCGGCGAATTTTGATGCAGCTAAAAAGGCCAAAGTGCGGTTTACCCTCCCTGAAAATGAATTGATAAAAGGAAGATTGGCGGTCACCGATAATGGTCTCACCTACGACAATGAGTTCTTTTTCAATATCGATCAAAAGAAAAAAATCAAGGTATTGGCGGTGAACGAAACGAACGCCAATTTCTTAAAACGCATTTTTACGGAAGACGAGTTTTCCTTTAAAGAGCATACGCTGAAGAATTTAAATTACAATGACCTATCCCAGCAAAATCTGGTATTGTTAAACGGCATCTCGGCCATTCCTACCGCACTGATCACCAACCTTCACTCCTTTACCCAAAATGGAGGTACCCTGGTGACCATCCCGGCAAATGACAGTGACCTTACTGCCTACAACGCTTTGTTGAACAGTTATTTTTCAACCAATTTTTCACAGAAGAATGTAGTAGAAAATAGCATTACCGATATCACATTTGACCACCCCTTATATAGGAATGTATTTGAAAAAAAGGTGGCAAACTTTCAGTATCCAAAAGTATCTGAATACTACCGTCTCACAACCCGCGCCCCAAAACTGCTTTCTTTTCAAAACAAAGATCCATTTTTAGTAGGAAGTGGCAATGCCTATGTCTTTAGTGCTTCTATCAATACAGAAAATTCCAACTTCGTAAACTCTCCCCTAATAGTTCCTACACTCTATAATATGGGACTCAATAGCCTTCAACTACCAAAATTATACAATGTTTTAGGAAAGGAAACAAAATTTGATGTTGCGACCTCTTTGCCAAAAGACCATATTTTAAAAGTCGCCAACGCCGCCTATGAATTTATTCCTAGACAGCAGTCTATGACCAATAAGGTTACCATAAATTTTGACGACGGATTGACAAAAGCGGGTATTTACGAAATCAAGGACGATGCGAGTGTATTAAGCCATGTAAGTTTCAATCATGATAGAAAAGAGAGTACACTCAACTACCTGAACTTGTCACAAGTGAAAGCGGGCTCAAAGGCGACCTCGATACCTAACTTGTTCAAAACCATGGAAAAAGATGACCGAATTACGCCACTTTGGAAATGGTTTGTTATTTTAGCCCTGCTGTTTTTAATGTTAGAAGTGCTTATTCAAAAATTCCTGCGATGATTCGAAATATCGAACAGAACAACTATATAGTTGTATTTTTTTTGTCATTCAACCGTTTCAGCACTAGCTCTATTTAACCCTATGAATGTACTCCTAAAATCCGCTACCATTCTTGATGCCGCCAACAAGGCCTTGCATTTAAAAAAGCGAGATATCTTTATTAAAAATGGTATTATTGATCAAATTGGGCAAAAAATAACTCCCAATGGAAAAGTCAAAACAATCAGCTTACCAAACCTTCATGTGTCCCTTGGATGGTTTGATAGTAGCGTGAGCTTTGGAGAACCGGGTTTTGAGGAACGGGAAACCATCGCGAACGGACTCACGGTAGCTGCCAAAAGTGGTTTCACGGATATTGTTCTCAACCCCACCACCAACCCCCTACCAGATAGCAGTTCAGATATTGTTTTTCTTAAAAACGCGGCTAGGGAATACGCCACGAACCTATACCCGCTGGGCACTATGACTGTTAAAGGGGAAGGCGACCATTTAGCGGAGCTCTTTGATATGCAAAACGCGGGTGCTGTAGGTTTTTATGACTTTCAACAAGCAGTAGAGAATTCAAACCTCTTAAAAATAGCGCTACAGTACGCACAAAACTTTCAAGGCCTGATTTATTCCTTTCCTATGGATGGAAAAATTGCCGGAAAAGGAATTGTAAATGAAGGACCGGCAGCAACAAAACTAGGCTTAAAAGGTATTCCTGCCCTGGCCGAAGAACTTCAAATAGCGCGAGACCTTTCCATTTTGGCCTATACCGGTGGAAAATTGCATATCCCTACCATTTCTTCGGCAGCTTCGGTAAAACTCATTGCCGATGCCAAGAAAAAAGGCCTGGATGTAAGTTGTAGTGTTGCCATACACAACCTTTGCTTTACAGATGAAGTACTTGAGGAATTCGATACACATTTCAAGGTATTGCCGCCATTACGAGGCAAGAGTGATCAAAGAGCACTGATCAAGGGACTAAAAGACGGTGCCATAGATATGGTTACTACAGACCATATGCCAATAGACATTGAACAAAAACGAGTTGAATTCGACAATGCGGTGCCAGGTAGTATTGGGCTTGAAAGTGCCTTTGGTATTTTAAACAGGCTTTTTGAAACCGAAAAAACCATCAGCTTGCTCACTGGCGGCCGCTCGCGTTACGGCATTGCGGAACCAAGTATACAAAAAGGAGCAATCGCCTGTCTAAGCCTCTTTGAGCCAGCAGTAAAAAGTGTCTTTGAAAAGTCGGACCTTCAAAGTACTTCAAAAAATAGTGCCTTTATCGGCCAACCAGCAATCGGTAAAGTATACGGATCTATTTCGGGCAATAAAATTGCATTATAAGTGTTTAAACTCTACATCAACCTTTAATTTTTTTATCATGGAACAAAGTACTATCGACGAAGGAAAAACAATGGCAATCATTAGCTATGTCACCTTAATTGGGACGCTAATAGCTTTTATTATGAATAATTCTAAAAATAATGAATTTGCCAAATTTCATATTGGCCAAGCGGTTAGAGCTTGGGTCACAGGATTTGTTATTGGAATAGCTGCAAGGATCCTTATTTCAATCACAGGAATAGGACTTCTAAGTTTCTTAGGATATGCTGGGCTTATTTTGGCTGTAATCGGTTTGATAAATGCTATCAATGGGAAAGTTGAAAAAATTCCTTTTGTTGGTAGTATTGGAGAATCAAAGTAACCCAATGGAAGTAAATTCTTTATTCAAAATAGAAAAGGGGCCTTGTTAGAGCCTCTTTTCTTTGTCCAATATCCTAGTATCGGCTAACTTTGGGCCATGAATGAGATCAAAGAAGGAAAAACGACCGCTATCGTCGCTTATTTTACCATCGTCGGCGCCTTAATAGCCATGAGCATGAACAGGGAACCTAAGAACGTATTTGCCCGTTTTCATACCAGACAAGCTTTCGGGTTACACCTGTTTTTCTTGGCATTCGCTATCTTCTTAAGCCAATGGTTCAATGCCTACGCCTGGTACGGCCTTTACATCTGCTACATTGTGCTTTGGGGCTACGGCTTTGTTGGTGCTATATCTGAAAAGAAGAATTCGGTGCCAGTGTTGGGGCCTTTGTTTCAAAAATGGTTTACTTTTATTCAATAATATGACCACAGCTCCCCTATCCTTAGAACATATTATCAAGCCATCCCCATTGACCGAGGGAAAGGCACCCGTCATTTTTCTCTTTCATGGATATGGAAGCAACGAAGAAGACCTTTTTTCATTTGCTCCCGAACTACCTTCGGAATATACGATTATCTCCGTGCGAGCCCCCTACAGCTTGGAAGGCTTCGGCTATGCGTGGTATGCCATCAATTTTGATGCGCAACAAGGTAAATGGAGTGATAATGAACAGGCAAAAGAATCACGGGAGAAAATTGTTCGTTTTATCGATGAGGCCTGTACGACCTACCATTTAAATTCAGAAGACATCTCGCTTTTGGGCTTTAGCCAAGGTACGATCCTAAGTTACGCCGTTGCACTCTCCTATCCCCAAAAGATAAAACGGGTAATCGCGTTGAGTGGGTATATCAATACAGAAATTTTAGTGGAAGATTATCAGGAAAAAAACCATGAAGCGTTACACATTTACGCATCTCATGGTCAAGTAGATCAGGTAATTCCCCCCGAGTGGGCTCAGAAAATACCGGGTATCTTAGATAGTTTACGCATCACACATGTGTATGAAGAATTCCCAGTGGGTCATGGTGTGTCACCACAAAACTTTTACTCCCTTAAAAATTGGTTGGAAAAAGAAAGTTCGTAAACCTTAGTTACTGCGCGTATACAACAGGTGATCCATTAAAACAAAGTCTACACCCATATCATCTTTGAGTTCGTACTTGATCAACAATTCTCCCCAGTATTTTCCATCGGAAAAATCGGCGATGATCCATTTATGGTTCAACAACTTAATTTTATTGATCTTAAAATCACTTTCCATCCCTTCATAGGGAATTAACGGATTATCCCCTTTACGCTCATTGGTTTCCAGCAGTTTATCCGCGATATACCGAGACGGATTCTCAATATCCAAATGCTCATAGTACGCCAATGCATCATCGTTGTTTTCCAAAGAGAAGTACTGCATATCGAGCAAGGAAAGTTGCGCCTGTTGCACTGAATCTTTTAAAGAAACGATTTCCTTGTCCCGCTTTTGGATTTTTTCATCAAGCGTTTTGGCCATTTTACCGCTGCTCACAAATAGGTATAGCCCGATTAAGGCCGTAAAGACGAACAAGTATAAAAATATTTTGTTTTTCAAAAGAAGTTGTTTTTTAGTTAAACGACGAATAACACATCGTAGTATTTAAAATATTAGACTGTTACCACCAAGTTATCATAGGCCAAATGTACATTCTTCGGTAGTTTTTCCTCTACCTCGTCATGAAACCCCAAAAGATGGCTAATATGGGTAAAATATGCTTTGTCGGGAGCCACTTTTTCAACAAAAGCCAAGGCCTCTTCGAGATTAAAGTGAGAATGATGCGGTTCTTCCCGAAGGGCATTCACAACAAGAATTTTGGAACCTTTGATTTTCTCAATTTCCTCCTCCTCAATAGTCTTAACATCGGTTAAATAAGTAAAATCCCCAATTCGAAAACCAAAAACTTGCAGCCGATTGTGTTGCACTTCTATAGGGGTCACCATTCGGTTTCCCAAGGAGAACGGAGTGTCCTTTGAAATGGAATTGATAGCAACTGCCGGAGCTCCCGGATAGCGATTTTCATCTGCAAAAATATAATCAAAACGCCTTTTTAGTGCTGTAATAACGCGTTCATGGGCAAAAATGGGAATGTCGCCCTGTCTAAAAAAAAACGGTCGTATGTCATCGATTCCAGCAGTATGATCGGAATGTTCATGGGTAAAAAGAATCCCATCCAATCGAGAAACCTTATGGGTAAGCATTTGTTGCCTAAAGTCGGGACCACAGTCAATTACGAAATTATAGTCATCCCAGGAAATCATCACCGAAACGCGCAACCTTTTATCTTTTGGATTGGTACTCAAACATACGGGATGTTCACTTCCTATAATAGGTATTCCTTGGGAGGTACCGGTACCCAAAAAAGTAATTCTAACAACTGTCTCCATTTGTATCAAATTTATAACATAATTTGTTAAAAAATGCGTTGAACTTCTTAACTTTGATCAACGCAAAAACCACCAAATGGCCTCAGTTCGAAAACGAGACACTGCATTCGAGAATATTCCATCTATTAAAGCTAAAACCCTTCGGATCAACCTAAATCCGGATATCTACGGAACTTTCGCAGAAATCGGAGCCGGACAAGAAACGGCAAGGCATTTTTTTAGATCTGGAGGTGCTTCCGGAACTATTGCAAAGGCCATGAGTGCTTATGACAAGGACTTTAGTGATGCCATTTATGGGGTTGAAGCCGATGGTAGGTATGTTACACAGGCCCGATTAAAGAGAATGCTGGCCCATGAAATGAATCTTATGGAAGAACGGATCAGTAGGGAAAAACACCCCGAACGTCTTTTTTTCTCCTATGCAAATACCGTTGCAACTATCGATTTTTCGAAACGATACAAAGGACACGGTTGGATCGGTATCCGTTTTCAACTAGAGCCGGGACAGAAAGAATTTGACGAAATCATTATTCATATTCGTTTTAAACAAAACGAAGCCCGCTTGCAACAAGAAACCTTAGGCGTTTTAGGGGTAAATCTTATTTACGGGGCATTCTACAAACACGATCAGCCTAGAAAAATATTGAAGTATTTGTACGACCATATTGATAAGGATACCATAGAAATCGATATGATCAATTTCGCTGGCCCCAATTTTAAGGATGTCGACAACCGGTTGATGAGTTTACAGTTGATTCGCAATGGCATGACCGATGCGGTGATGTTCGGACCTGATGGCAATAATTTATTACCAGCCGCCGAACTATACAAAAAGAATATCTTGGCATTGAGAGGAAGTTTTCGTCCTGTGACCAAGGTGAATACCGATATGTACTTGAAATCCTATGACATTTTTGTCAGGGATCCATCGGTAGATCAAGAGAATACCATCATCATTTTTGAAATTACCCTAAGTAATTTAAAGGCCTCCGGTGAAATCGACGAGCAAGATTTTATGGACCGTGCAGAGCTGTTGTGTTCCTTGGGGCAAACAGTAATGATTTCCAAGTTTCAGGAATACTTCAAGGTAGTGGAGTATTTTAACAACTATACCAAAGCCAAGATAGGCCTCACTATGGGTGTCAATAACTTGGTCGATATTTTTGATGAAAAATACTATCGTCATTTGAGCGGAGGTATTTTGGAAGCCTTTGGTAAATTATTCTTTAAAGATTTACAAGTATACCTTTATCCCATGAAAAATGTGGAGACCGGGCAGATCATGACCAGTAATAACGTAAAGGTGCATCCGCGTATGAAAGAGCTTTATAAGTTCTTTAAATACAACGGAAAGGTGATGGATATTATCGACTATGACCCAGAGATAATGCATATTTTTTCTAGGGACGTACTCAAGAAAATCATCAACGAAGAAGGTGGTTGGGAAGATATGCTCCCTGAAGGAATTTCCGAGATGATCAAGGAAAAAAAGTTGTTTACCAAAAAACAACTTCCAGAGAATATAGAGAAATCCAAAAAATAAAAGAACCGCTTCATCTACTAAAGCAGTTCTTTTAATGAAAGTCGTAAGTTATTTTTAATCAAGCAATTGTGCCGCGTGGTCTTTTGTCTTCACCTTGTCTATCACCTTGGTAACAATACCGGCTTCGTCAATAACAAAACTTTTTCTATGGATACCATCGTATTCTCTTCCCATAAATTTTTTCAATCCCCAAACACCGAATGTTTCAATTACGCTGCGGTCTACATCTGCTAGCAGTGGAAACGGAAAATCGTACTTTTTCTTAAAATTCGATTGTTTCTTTTCCGTATCGGCACTGACACCCAACAATTCGTAGCCCTGCGCTTGTAATTCAGCATAATTATCTCTTAAATTACAAGCTTCAGCGGTACACCCTGGTGTGTTAGCAGCTGGATAAAAGAAAACTATTAATTTTTTCCCTTTATAATCTGCTAAACTAATCGCATTGCCGTCTTGGTCTTTTGATGAAAAATCGGGTACTTTGTCCCCTATTTTTAATGTATTCATATAGTTTTAGTACTTTAATTTATGTTTATTAATTATCGAATAAAATTAAACAAAAATGACCAAAGCGGAAAGAGTTGCCTTTACAATTAGTACGTTGCAGGAACTCTACCCTGTAATTCCCGTTCCCTTAGACCATAAAGATCCTTATACATTGCTGATTGCCGTGTTACTTTCTGCGCAAAGTACCGATGTTCGGGTTAATAAAATCACTCCCCTTCTCTTTAAGGAAGCCGACAATCCGTACGACATGATTAAATTATCGGTCGAAGAAATACGGGAAATTATAAGACCGGTGGGACTTTCCCCTATGAAGTCAAAGGGAATTTATGGTCTTTCAAAAATTCTGATAGAAAAATACGATGGGCACGTACCAAAAGATATTGCGCTTTTAGAGGAATTGCCCAGTGTAGGTCATAAGACTGCCAGCGTGGTTGTTTCCCAAGCATTTGGAATTCCTGCTTTTCCGGTGGACACGCATATTCATCGTTTGATGTATCGCTGGGGATTTACAAACGGAAAAAACGTCGTTCAAACAGAAAAAGATGCAAAGCGACTATTTCCCAAAGCGATATGGAACGACTTACATCTGCAGATGATATGGTATGGAAGGGAATATTCTCCTGCTCGCGGATGGGATCTGGAAAAGGACATTATTACCAAAAAGATTGGCAGAAAAACAGTTCTAAATGATTATTACAAAACAAAAAAGCCCTGACGGTAACCGTCAGGGCTTTTTTCGAATCTGTTCGTTCTTAATTCAAATTGTTCTCAAAACTAAGGTTACCACACTCAACGATGTGAAGCGATTTCGAAAAATCCAATAGGAACTTCACCGTTTCTGGGCACGCCTTGGTTAATTTACAATCTTTTTGATTTTTAGCGTAGATTTTTTCCATATTGATAATCGTATAGTTATACTAAGATAACGCCATCAATATGTAAATATTGTTTTACCCTAAGCAAGTTCCCTAACTCGTAAGGACGATATTGTTTTTATCGATTATTTTTCGAAGGTTGATCAGGGCATAACGCATTCTTCCAAGCGCTGTGTTTATGCTTACTCCCGTGTTTTCTGAAATTTCTTTAAAGCTCATATCTTTATAAATCCGCATCAACAAAACTTCTCGTTGATCATCTGGCAATTCATCTATCAATAAACGTAAATCAGTATCAATTTGGTCTTTTATGAGTTGTTTCTCAGCATTCAATTTATCATCTCCGATTACCGAAAAGATGTTGAAGTCCTCATTGCCTTCGAACATCGGCATTCTTTTATTTCTTCTAAAGTGATCTATGATCAAGTTGTGTGCAATTCGCATTACCCAAGGCAAAAACTTACCTTCTTCGCTATACGTTCCTTTTTTAAGGGTTTTGATTACCTTAATAAAAGTATCCTGGAAAATATCTTCGGTAACATCCCTATCCAATACTTTTGAATAGATAAAACTAGATATACGTTGATTATGCCTGTTGATCAATATTTCTAGTGCCTTTTCGTCACCACTGATAAAGTTATTTACTAATACTGAGTCTTCAACTTGAAATTCCATACGAACTAGGTTTTGGTTAAGTAGGTGCTTTTCGTTATTCGGAAAGCTTCTGTTAGTTTTTTGGTTTTTTCTTACTAATACTTGTCTTATTATGCGACAGTTGTTATTTGTAATTATGACCTAAAACTACCCAATAGCCCTTGTTTTGAAAAAACATTGTTGTAAAACCGCTTGTTTTTGATGTGAAACGGCATTTTCTCAAACCTGAATACAATTTATCCGTTAATCGGTCGTTCGCAGGCTTTTCAAAATCATCGATGAACTACATCTTTTTATCCCTGTAGGAAACAAATTTTGACATTCAACAACAAAAAACCCCCATGATTGCTCATGAGGGTTTCCTTTATTTTTTTAAAATAGTTAGTTCAAATTGCTCTGAAACACGATTCCGTCTTTTTCAACGAAGTGCAGCGATTTTGAGTAATCCAATAAAAATTGAATTGTTTCTGGTTTTGCTTTTACCAATTTGCACTTCTTTTTGTTCGTTGCGTAAATGTTTTCCATAGTACCTTAGTATTGTTTTCAAATAGAGAACGACACTAAGATAGAATTAGTTGATCTGTTCGACCTGCTACCAATTAATTCGTTAAAACAATATTATTGCGTTCAATGATCTTTCTAAGGTTGATCAACGCATAACGCATTCTACCCAAAGCCGTGTTGATGCTAACACCTGTAATCTCCGATATTTCCTTAAAACTCATATCGCGATAGATACGCATGAGCAATACCTGCTTTTGATCCGCGGGCAATTCTTCTATTAAAAGATTCAAATCACAATCAATCTGTTCTTTGATCATCTGCTTTTCTATATTCAGACGATCGTCACTTACAAAAGAGAAAATATTAAAACTATCACTCCCTTCGAACATTGGCATTCTGCTAGTCTTTCGAAAGTGATCTATAATAAGGTTATGCGCAATACGCATTACCCAAGGTAAAAATTTCCCTTCTTCACTATAAGTACCTCTTTTCAAAGTGCGTATGACCTTAATAAAGGTATCCTGAAAAATATCTTCGGTGATGTTCCGGTCATTTACTTTAGAGTAAATAAACCCACTGATACGTGAGTTGTGTTTGTTAATGAGGATTTCAAGAGCGCGTTCGTCGCCGTTGATGTAGTTTTTGATAAGTAGGGAATCGTCTATAAGTACTTCCATAACAATTACTTTTTTTTTGGTTACAACTACAGGCCTTCTTGGGGTAGAAGGTCTCTAAGGTTATTCCGTGAATTCTAAAAAAGTAATTGTTGAACTATAGGCTTTTAACGTTTTGTTACCACCAAATATAGAAAAAATTAACTGGAACATCCAAATTTGAGCCATAAGAAGCTAAAAATTTGATAGTGAACCCATGCGAACATAGTTAAAAATACGTGGGTATTGTATCTTTGCACCCATATATATAAGCATGCCTACACTAGCAGATATCAACCCCAAGGAAAATATAATCATCAAAGGTGCTAAACTGCACAATTTAAAGAACATAGACGTAGTAATTCCGCGAAATAAGCTAGTGGTAATTACCGGATTGTCGGGTTCGGGCAAATCTACTTTGGCCTTTGACACTTTGTATGCGGAAGGACAAAGAAGGTATGTTGAAAGTCTTTCTTCGTATGCTCGGCAATTTTTGGGCAAACTTGACAAACCCAAAGTCGACTATATAAAAGGTATAGCACCTGCAATTGCCATTGAGCAAAAAGTAAATTCTACCAACCCCCGTTCTACGGTAGGTACCACAACAGAAATCTACGATTATCTGAAATTGTTATATGCCCGTATTGGGAAGACAATTTCTCCGGTATCGGGGAATGAGGTAAAAAAACATACCGTCACCGATGTCATAAACCATATAAAGACCTATGAAACGGGAACCAAATTATTGCTAATGGCGCCCGTGACCATAAGTGAGGAGCGCGATACCTTAAAATCTTTACAGTTACTATCGAAACAGGGCTATGCGCGAATTAAGCATCAAGGAAAAGTGATGCGTATCGATGCGGCTCCCAGTGATATCGGAAAGGAGTTTTTCCTTGTCATAGATCGAATTATCACCCAAAATGATGAAGATTTTTATAACCGCTTGGCGAATGCCGTAGACAGTGCTTTCTTCGAAGGGAAGGGAGAATGTATCATAGAATCTTTGGTAGATGAGGAACAAACCTTCTTTAGCAATAATTTTGAACTAGACGGTATGCAGTTCCTTGAACCGAATGTGCATTTGTTCAGTTTTAACAACCCTTATGGTGCCTGTCCTAAATGTGAAGGGTATGGTGATGTCATTGGAATTGATCAAGACCTTGTAGTTCCTAATACAGCGCTATCGGTATATGAGAACGCTATTTTTCCTTGGCGCGGTGAAAGCATGGGCGCCTATCGAGATCAATTGGTGAACAGTGCCTATACCTTCGATTTTCCGATTCACAAGCCATGGTTTCAACTATCGGACGAACAAAAGGAATTGGTATGGCAGGGCAATGAACATTTTATGGGCTTGCATCAGTTCTTTGGAATGCTTGAAGAGAAAAGTTACAAAATACAGAATAGGGTAATGCTCTCTCGGTATCGCGGCAAGACCCGTTGTACGGTTTGCAAGGGCAAACGCCTACGCCCCGAAACGAATTATGTGAAGGTAGCCGGTAAATCGATTTCCGATTTGGTCGAACTCCCTATTACCCAACTCCTTGCCTTCTTTAAGGAACTAGAGTTGACAACACATGACACTACCATTGCCGCAAGGTTATTAAAAGAAATAAATACACGCCTTGGTTTTTTGAGCAAAGTCGGTTTGGGTTATCTTATGCTGAACCGAAAATCGAATACCTTATCTGGAGGTGAAAGCCAACGCATCAACCTCGCGACCTCGCTAGGAAGCAGCCTGGTAGGGAGCATGTATATTTTAGATGAACCTAGTATTGGGTTGCATCCTAAAGACACTGAAAACCTAATCGAAGTTTTACTGTCTTTACGCGATTTAGGCAATACGGTCATTGTGGTAGAGCATGATGAAGACGTTATGAAAGCGGCAGACCAGGTAATTGACATAGGGCCGGAGGCCGGTACCCATGGCGGTGAAGTTGTTGCCAATGGTACTTTTAAAGAAATTCTTTCTGCCTCTTCGCTTACCGCGCATTACCTAAATGGTGCTGAAGCCATAGAAGTCCCTTCAAAACGCAGAACTCCAAGCGGTTTCGTTCAAATTAACGGAGCCCGGGAGAACAATCTTAAGAATATAGATGTTAGTTTCCCTTTGAACATACTAACAGTGATCACCGGGGTTTCAGGAAGTGGCAAAAGCACCTTGGTTAAAAAACTACTGTACCCTATCATATTAAAAGAAGTTGGAGGATACGGGCAAAAACCGGGGCAATATACCTCGGTAGAAGGCAAATACCAGTCGATCAAACATGTTGAATTTGTTGATCAAAACCCTATTGGAAGGTCTTCACGGTCAAATCCGGTCACCTATATAAAAGCCTACGATGATATACGAAGTCTCTTCGCAGCACAGAAATTAAGCAAGATACGGGCCTATCAACCGAAGCACTTTAGTTTTAATGTAGATGGGGGACGCTGTGAAAAATGCAAAGGGGAAGGAGAAATTACGGTAGAAATGCAATTTATGGCAGATGTGCATCTTGAATGCGATACCTGTGGAGGAAAGCGATTTAAAAAAGAAGTCTTGGAAGTGAAGTTTGAAGAGGCATCTATTGACGATATCTTAAACATGACCATTGATGATGCAATTGCTTTTTTCGAAAAACACAAGCAGACCAAAATAACCAATAAACTAAAACCCCTACAGGATGTTGGACTAGGATATGTCACCTTGGGACAATCGTCCTCTACCCTATCGGGCGGTGAAGCACAACGAATTAAGTTGGCCTCTTTTCTAGTAAAAGGTACCACCAAAGACAAAGCACTGTTTATTTTTGATGAACCCACGACCGGACTCCATTTTCATGATATCAAGAAATTATTGAAGTCCTTTGATGCCTTGATCGGTCGAGGCCATTCGGTGATTGTCATAGAACACAATGTGGAACTCATCAAATGTGCCGATCATATTATTGACTTGGGACCTGAGGGTGGTGAAAATGGCGGACAGTTACTGGTGTTTGGTACTCCTGAGGAGATTATACAGCATAAAACCTCTCATACGGCACGCTATCTCATGGAAAAGTTGGCATAGTCTTCACTACTATTCTCGACATATCATTCAATATTATTTTCAAAAAATTCTAGGTTTTTCACTTTTTGATTTGTGTGTATTAAGATTTCCCTCATTCTTTTTTACGATTTTTAAAAATTTAAATATTTGATAATCAGGTATTTAAATCATTAATTATTTTTTGGCACGCTGTTTGGTATATACTAATCGAGTGTAAATAATTACCTCGAGAATTTAAAACCTTATATCATGAAAAAATTAGTACTCCTTTTTTCGGCCCTTATAGTAGGTACCTCTGGTATCATGGCCTCCGGTACAAAAGAAGATAAGGTTGCAGAACGCAATGCTTATAGATACAACGACTCTTTCATTTTTGTCGAGAATGGCATTACGTTTTCCGTATATCCTGATGGAGAGTTCGATTTTTATATCGACAATCAAGTAAGCGGTCGCAGAAATGGTGTGACTTTTAACTCAGGATACGATTACAGTCCGTTTGCGCAATACGATGATTATGGAGCTGTGATCCAAGTAGAGAATGTGCCCATATTTTATGACTTTAACGGACGGGTAACACAAATTGGTGATGTTGACATCAACTACCGTCGTGGTAGAGTTCGAAGAGTTGGTGGAATGTACGTATACTACAACAACCGTGGTTTTTATGACTACCATACGGGGTATATCAATAGGTTCAACAGATTTTATGTATACCGACCGTTTCATGCCTTTTTCGCCAGACCTGCAATTGGATTCTGTTTGGTATATAACAGACCTTATAGAAGGTTTTACAGCCCGGTTCGATATACGTATTACAACCCTTATAGAAATAACTTTAGAAGAACGTACGCTAAAATTGGAAGAGAACATAGATACAACAACGTACGACGTGAAAGGGCCTCTGTTTACAGAAACGACAAAAGAGTTGCTGTTAGAGATAATGCTAGAAGATCTGATACTGGTAGAAGTAATAGAACGGTAGCTAGCAGAAGTAACAATACGGTACGAAACGGAAATGCTACAAGAAGAAACAGTTCAGTTTCTCGTAGCACCACAACAAGAACGAACAGTGCTGTACGATCTGGAAGGTCAAATGCGAGAGCAACTAATAGAAACGCTACCGCTCGCAACACACAAGTTAAAAACAGTACAGTGAGACGAAGCGCAACACGGTCTTCGAACGGAAACCGAACGACGACCAAAAGGTCAACGACAGTGCGGTCACCAAGACAAAACACTGTAACGAAGCGATCGGTGACACGTACGCCAAAAAGTACAACGGTTACGCGAAGTACAACAAAGTACAAGGCACCAAAACGAACAGTGCAACGTTCAACACGAACTTCTACCCCAACAAAAAGTAGAAGTACGGTAACAAGAAATACAAGATCAGTCTCTAAAGCTCCGGCAAGAAGTAGCAGAACCAGTAAAAGTAGTGCTTCACGATCTTCAAGGAGTTCTAGAAGACAGTAAAAATAAATAAAATAGTTTTTAGGTTGGTTAGTTGTTTACCTCCGTAGTGGATTCATCCGCTGCGGAGGTTTTTTTGGTTATGCCCCAATACGTCGGGAACCGACGCTCAGGAACGTTTTACCACGGTAACCTTGATAGACTTACTAATGGGAGTTTTGCTTTTATCGGCATATTGGTTGTAAGGTATCAAGACATTGGTCTCTGGAAAATAGGCCGCCAAATTTCCGCGGGGGATTTCGTAAGGTACGATCTTAAAATTATTAGCCGTTCTTTTAACACCGTCGTATTCACTACAGATATCAACCACTTCAAGCTTTTCCAATGAAAGTTGTTCCATATCGGTTTTATTCATAAACAATACCCGTCGTTCATTGAAGACTCCCCGATACCGATCGTGTAGTCCATAGATGGTCGTATTAAACTGATCATGGGATCGAATGGTCATTAACATAAACTCATCTTCCCTTAGTTCATGATTGGGCAGGTGGTTGACCGTCAATTGTGCTTTTCCATTGGGAAGCATACTAAAGTCGCGCTCCCGCACATTATTCGGAAGGTAATAACCCACACCTTTTGAACGCGCAGCGGTGTCTTTAAAGCCTTTTATCACCGTATCGATACTTTCTCTTATTTTTTCGTAATCCTCCCCCATCGCCTTCCAGTTTACGGAGTGTGTTCCCTTGAAAAACCGGTGCGCCAATTCGGCAATAATATCAGGTTCGCTCTTTATTTTATCAGAAATTGGTTTTAGCAAGCCACGAGATTGGCGTACCCTCCCCATACTGTCTTCCATCGTAAGGCGTCTCAATTTCCCTGCCTTTTGATCTTTTTCGGAGCGACCAAAGGTGGGTAAGATCAAGGCCGTTTTTCCGGTTACCAAATGTGTTCGATTCAATTTGGTGCTAATTTGAACGGTGAGCTTACACTTTTGTAGGGCTTCGGCGGTATATTCCGTATCAGAGGCTGCCATCAGAAAATTGCCTCCAAGACAAACAAATACCTTTGCTTTTTCTTCATACATGGCGCGCATGGCGCCAACGGTATCTACCCCTTCATCTTTTGGAGGAACAAATCCCAAATGTTTTTCGATCCGTTCATTCAATGCCGTATTTACAAAGTGCATGATGCCAACGCTGCGATCCCCTTGTACATTGCTATGGCCGCGAACCGGACAGGTGCCCGCGTGGGGTTTTCCAATCGCCCCTTTCAATAACAACAGGTTCACAAATTCTCGTATATTCGCTACTCCGTTCTTATGCTGCGTGAGGCCCATCGCCCAGCAAACCACAATCTTTGTGCTACGGGTCAATAGTGCCACAGTAGCCGCTACTTTTTCCTCGGTCACGCCGCATCTTTGCAGTAGATCGGCTTCCTCATATTTTTCCAGATCTTTAAGCAATTCGTCATATCCGCTGACATAGTTTTTTATAAACTCATGATCAAATACGGTTTTGTCAACCGCGTCTAAACGCACCAGTTTTTTAAGCAATAGCTTTACCAACGGAATGTCTTCATTGATGCGTACCGGCAAATGGATATCGGCTATCCCGGTACCGGTACCCACGAATCCTTTTATTTTTTGCGGATTTTTAAAACTGACCAACCCTGTTTCTTCCAAGGGGTTTATGCTAATTACCTTGCCTCCGTTCTCCTTGCATTTCTCTAATGCTGACAACATTCGGGGATGGTTCGTTCCAGGGTTTTGTCCGGCCACAATAACGACTTCCGCCCCATACAGGTCCTCTAGTTTTACAGAGCCCTTCCCTATTCCGAGGGTTTCTGAAAGTGCCACTCCGCTTGATTCATGGCACATATTCGAACAATCGGGCATATTATTAGTGCCAAATGCCCTCGCGAACATTCCATACAAATAAGCCGCTTCATTACTAGACCGGCCCGAAGTATAAAAAATAGCTTCATTCGGTGATGCAAGCCCCCTTAATTCTTCTGCAATCAAATCATAGGCCTCTTTCCAAGAAATGGCCTCGTAGTGAACACTGCCCGCACGAAGCACCAACGGTTCAATAATACGCCCAAATTGATTTAATTGATAGTCGGTCAAACCCGACAATGCCTCCACAGAATATTTTTGAAAAAATGCATGCCCTATCTTACTGGTAGTTGCCTCGTCTGCCAGAGCCTTCGCTCCGTTCTCGCAATACTCTGCAACTTTCGAAGGGTTTTCCGGATTTGGCCATGCGCAAGAAGGGCAATCAAAACCGTCTTCTTGGTTCATCTCCAAAAGGGCTCGCATAGATCGTACAACACCCATTTCTTTAAAACTATGTCGCAACGCTTCCTTAACCCCTGTTAAACCGGCAGCCTGTTGTTGTGGTTCACTTAAGCTAATTTTAGTGAACTCTTCAGAACCTCGCACCGAAACATTTCTTTTAAAACCAGAATTCATGCATACAATTTTAGCGTTTCGTTGAAAGTACAATTTGCAGTTGAATTAATCAATGCTTACAAGTGGAATACACCACATTTTCAATGACAGCAATACCGAGAATGAACTCAGATACCAATTTCCGCTACTTTCTTTTTTCCTTCATTTAAAACACTTCGGGGAAAGTTGAAGTGTATTTGTTTGAAACAAACGCAAAGCTAGTTGTTCACCAGTAGCCAAGTTTAAATTTCGATTTTCACATAAAAGTTCGATCTTCGTCCAAAATATACTACATGACACTATTTATTGATATGGATGAGGTAATCGCCGATACCTATGGGGCTCATATTACCACCTACAATCGCGATTTTGATGCTTCCTTAACACGAGAAGCTTGTATGGGAAAAGAAGTGTGGCAATGTGTACCTGAGGCTCACCAAAAAAGTATTCGTAACCATGCGAGGCAAGAAGGTTTCTTTAGGCACTTGCCCCCTATTGAAAATAGTCAAGAGGTACTAAAAGAATTGAGCAAGCAATATGATTTGTTCATTGCTTCGGCCGCCATGCAATTTCCCAACTCCCTTATAGAAAAATCAGACTGGTTAGATGAGTACTTTCCCTTTATTCATTGGAAAAATAGAATTTTATGTGGTGACAAACATATTTTGAAGGGAGATATCCTCATAGACGACCGAAGCTATAATCTTGATAGTTTTAATGGTCGCACACTCTTATTTACTTCACCTCATAATGTACATAGTGAAAGGCATGAACGTGTTGATCGTTGGGAAGACGTAGCCAAGAAATTACTTTAGTTTTCTAGGTACGCTTTAAAAGATTTTTTAAAAGGCTTGAAAGATCTTCTGAAACAGCAAAACGATACAAGACCCATACATACAAACCGCTCATCAATGCCGTCTTTAGTATGATATTTACGATTGGGTGAAACGGGAAGTGTACAAAGTAGAAAGTTCCTATGATAACACTTAATAAAGCAAGCACTTTTAATGTTGCAGCAGAGAATGGCAGCATTCCGTATTTTCGATATACGAAGATGAGTTTGATGAGGTTGTAACTAAAAAAGGCGAAAAAGCTCGCGATGGCCGCCCCATTCAACCCATAGGTAGGAATCAACCAAAGATTAAATACGATGGTCAATAAGGCCAATCCTACGCCCATAAACAAAACAGCACGATAATAGTCGGAATTGAAAAGAATGGAGTTGATATTTCCCAAAACGGCATCAGTGACCTTTGCCATCCCTATCCAGAATACGATCAAAAATCCACCGCGGTACGCATCCGGCAGAAGTGCATATATCTCGTTCAGATTGAGTAGTAATAAAACAAACAAAAATCCCGAGATCAGAAAAAGTGTCAATGAGCTTTTTTGATACAACTTTTTTAAACCTACCCTATCCTTATCGTTCAACAACTTAGCGGTTAAAGGATACATGATCTGGTTCATTGCGCGCGAGGGCACCGCAACGGCGGCAGCCATAAAACCAGCTACGCTATAGTAGGCAACATTCTCTATTTTGATATATTGATTCAGCATTACTTTATCAACCTCTAACAGCACAATCGCAGTAGATCCGCCCAGTATGATCAACAGAGTGTAGGTGAGTATTTTACCCATTCCGGTAGGGAACGAAAAGGTGAATTTAGGCATCCGCAGGTGAAAGGCGTACAATTTCATGATAAGTGCTCGCAACAAATAAAAACCGACCAACGCCTCGATAAAAAAATCAATGGTGATCATATCATAATACAGAAGTACCAATAGTATTGTTTGTCCTACTCGGCAAAAAATCTCTTTCATGAAATTGCCGAAAACAGATTTCATCTGCACCCTGGCCCATGCGTAGAATACTTCAAAATAAGCCATTGCCATCCCTACTAAGAAAATATGCCCTACATACCCATTTACCAAGGCGTTTTCCTTTGAAAGGAACGAACCAATGGCGTCATTGGCCAAATAGGAAACCAAGGCAATAGGCACAATAAGCAGCAGAGGCAAGAGCAGCATGGCCGTGAGAAAGCCGTCTTGTGTTTTACTTTCTTTAAAACTACTATAAAACTTAACCATGGTATTCGGAACACCGAACGCTAAAAGTGGCATTAAAATAGAAGCCGCCGATAAAATAAACTGAATGAGGCCATAATACGCATCAGTCATGAAATTGGTGTACAAAAACAACAAGTTGACCGCCCCGATACCAAAACCGATGTAGGTAATGATGGTATTATTTAGTGATTGTTTAAGTACAATTCCCATTAGAGCTCCTTAGCTAGTTGTTCGGTAAGCGCTTTGCGGCTATATTTTTCGATATTTTTAGAAGCTAAGTGCAATGTCGATTCCCGATACTTTTCGAACCAATTCTTAATCAAATCTTTTAGTTCACTCAAATTTTCATAATTGAATACCGCTCCGCTATTGGTTTCTAAAATAAGTTGGCCTGCTTCCCATTCCTTCGGGCCTACTCCCAATATAGGGCGCCGTGCCGCCATATACTCGAATAACTTACCTGGAATGATACCCTTGGTTTCTTCCGAATCTATCTCTATCAAAAGCAGTAGTTGCGCTTGTTGCTGCTTGCGCATGGCCTCTTTATGTGATACGTATCCCTTTAAATTAATATAAGGTCCCAATTCATAACGGTACAGACTATCCATCACTTCTTGACTCACAACTCCAATAAAATCTAGTTGCAAAGCTGTGCGGAAAAGCTCATTTTCGGAAGCAAGGTCAGACAATGCCTTCCAAAGGTTTTTAGGGTTTCTACCCGCCAGTAATGAACCAATATGTGCTATTGTAAAACGTTGATCAAGATTGGCACCTCCTTGGTAGTTTGAATCATACCCATTGGTAATGACACTAATGGGTTTTTCGGTAATAGCGGCGAACTCTTTCTTGGTAGTTTGGCTGGTCACCAACAAACAATCGGCCTTATTGAGTACCAAATGTTCTAAGAATTTATGCTTTTTACGTGAGGCTTTGGTAAGTCTTAATTTTTTATGATAACCGATAGACGTCCATGGATCCCGAAAATCCGCAATCCATTTTACAGTATGCTTTTGTTTTAATTGCTCCCCTATTAGATGAACACTATGCGGTGGCCCGGTTGTAATAACCGTATTGATTTGTTCTTCTTTCAAGAGTGCGGATAGGTATTTTACCGATGGCTTCACCCAATACTTACGGGCATCGGGAATAAAGAAGTTACCTCGTATCCACAGCATGCCCTTCTCTAAAAGCGATGGGTCTTTGGTCTGTATGATTCCAGAACTAATGCGTTTCGTCTTTTTTGAAGAAACCAGACTGGCAAGGCGGTACGGTTCAAAAATGGGGTGCCTGTGTATAACCACATCCTTAGGAATCTCTGTAACCAATGTGGCATCCTCGATGGGGTAATGTGGGTTTTCAGGTATATAGACAATGGGCTCAATATCGAAATGAGGTAAATACTTTACAAATTTCAACCATCGTTGTACACCAGGCCCACCCGATGGGGGCCAGTAATACGCAATGATGAGCACCTTTTTCATCAGGCTATGGTTTTTTCCTCTTTCTTTCTTGATCGCCAAAAAGTAAAACCAATACCACCCAATACGACCAAGCCCAGTACGATAGAGCTGGCCAAAGTAATCTTACTACCCGTTTTTACCACCATGGGTTCGAACTTAAATTCTATGGTATGATTTCCCTCGGGCACCTTCAGCCCTCTAAGCACATAGTTCACTTTAAAATGGTCTTTCAGCTTGCCGTCGATATAGGCATTCCAACCATTGGCATAATACATTTCTGAAAAAACCGCTACCCCGGCATTGGGGTTTGTTGTAGTGTAGGTAAGGTGATTGGGTTTGTAATCCGTCAAAGAAATGGTCGTAAGACTGTCTGTTTGAAAATTAGTCCTGTTGATCCCTCTTACTTTTGCAGTATTTACCACCGCCATCTTTTTCGTATCAAGTGTTTCCAAGGCTTTTATTTCATCATCGGCACTTTGTACTTCTAGTAGGTTTTCTACAAACCAACCATTACCATTTGCATCGGGATTCAATGCCGGGAAGCTACGCCCTTCCTCATCTTGCTGAATCACATATTTTACATTCAGCATATTCAAAACACCAATATTTCCCTTAAAAATATAAAAATAGAATAGGTCCTGCATTCCAGCAGGTTTTGCGGCGTGGTATCCGGTAATTGACTGGTGAAAAAAGGAAGTACCCGCAGAATCCCACCCCTCACTTGGGTTAAACACCCGATAGACCGTTTCATCCTGTAAAATTTGCTTGTTTACAGGAGTTTCTTGAAACGGCTGTGTCATTTTTCTTTTGCCCACAAAACTGGCATTGTTTACATACCGTTGGTTCACTCCCACCAAATCAAGCACGATCAAGACACCCAAACCAATAACAACAATATTTTGCTTGAGCTTCTCCTGTATGTAAAACCATAGAACACCTGCGGTCAAAGTCACATAAATCAATGATCGAAAAAGGTCTGCATTGTAAATTGCCTTGCGGTCCAGCACAATCAACGAATACAACTCATTGCCATAATTCTCCATGAACATTCGGTCCCTAGGCCCCTCAAACGAGAACATTCCCTTGAACAACAGTAATGCCACGCCCAATCCAGCTACGCCAAAGAATGCCACTTTTAAAGCAAATAGCTTTTCTTTCTTTTCTATGGAAGGTTCAAAGAGTTTCGACAGGGCCAGTATCCCTAAAATTGGGGCACATAATTCTAAAATAACTTGTATTGATGAGACCGCCCGAAACTTGTCGTATAACGGAAAGTAGTCGATCATCAGATCGGTCAACAATCCAAAGTTCTTTCCCCAAGATAACGACAGTGACATGAGCACCCCTCCTAACAACCACCATTTGGCTTTTCCCTTCACTAAAATAAGCCCTAAGATGAATAGAAAAAATACAATGGCACCAATGTATGCGGGTCCAGAAGTACCCGGTTGGTCTCCCCAGTAGGTTGGTACTTGTTTTGAAAATTCCAAGGCTCGGGTGCGTGGCAAGCCTTGATCGATCAAAAAGTCATAGGATTTGGAATCCTCCCCCAAATCTTCGAAGGTAGCTCCCCCAAAAAGACGCGGTACAAAAAGGTTCAAAGACTCGGCCACTCCATAACTCCATTGGGTTATATACGCCCGATCCAGACCTCCAGTATTTTCTTTTGGGTTGCCTTCGGGGTCGATCGTAAGTTCAGACGGGCCTCGCGTACTCCAATCGGCATATTCCTTTGTAGCCATTAGGCCCGTTGCATTCGCTGCAATTCCTAAAGCAACGGCCAATAACAGGATGCCAACCGATATACCAAAATGCTTTAATTTTTTCTTAAGAATGGCATCGATCAAATAGGCGACGCCCAAAATCAGCACCAATAACATGAAGTAATAGGTCATTTGGTAATGATTCGCGCGAATCTCCAAAGCCATTGCCAATGCCGTTAGAACAAACCCCCACAGGTATTTTTTTCGGAATGCCAATACAATCCCCCCAAGCAACATAGGCAGATAACCAATGGCATGCGCTTTTGCATTGTGTCCTGCACCAAAAATGATGATGAGATAGGTTGAGAATCCGAACGCCAAAGCGCCCAAAACGGCAAGGCGGTAATCGACCTTCATACAGCAAAGCAAAATATAAAAGCCAATAAAATAAAGAAAAAGATAGTCGGCAGGTCTTGGAAGAAAGCGAATTAATTTGTCTAACTTCTTTACATAGTCGTGCGGATAATAGGCCCCGAGTTGATAGGTCGGCATTCCACCGAATGCACTGTTGGTCCAATAGGGTTCTTCTTCATATTGCTTCCTAAAATCGTTCTGTTCTTTCGCCATGCCCGTGTATTGGGCAATATCTGATTGGTAGAGTACTTTCCCGGAAAGGACAGGGCTGAAATAGGCCAGCGCGGCGATGATAAAAAAGACAGTAACGAAAAAATGTATAAAGAACGCTTTTAGGCCAGTTTTCATGGGGCGGTGTAGTGATTGGTTATGCTATTAGGGCAAAAATACTCAATCAATTTCCTCGAAGTCAATATATTCCCCAACTTTTTGAGATGATTCGTTTCTCTTGTTCTCTTTTTTGTTGACTATAACATTATCGTTCTCCTGCGATTGTTGTTGGTTAAAATCGCCAAAGTCCCCAAAACGCTCGCGAAAACGCTCCTCGGTCTTTTTTGCCGCGTACCCCAGAATGCGAGGAGCGAACATTTTTAACACAAACTTGAACAGGTAATATCCCAGTAAAATAAAAAGTACTGCCTTTAAAAAACCCATAATATTTACGCTTTAATATATCAAAAGTACAATTCTAACGTTTTAATCATAAGGCAAAAGTCTTAAAAATATAATAAAACAAGGGAAACAAGGACTATTAGAGTGATTCAAAAACATTCCCGACTACCATTCAACGTAGCTATACAATACCAAAAAAGAATGAAGTACCTATCTTTTCTATTTCTTTTTAGCCTCTATTTCTGCGGCTATGCTCAGTACACAGACGTTATCAATTCCAATAGGCCCGGGCTATCTGTAAGTGCATATGCCGTAGGCAAAAATGTCATACAGCTCGAAACAGGCCTGCTCTTTGAGCAACGTGATCATTCGCTGTTAAATACACAAAGTAATATTTGGGGATTAGATGCTTCGTTGCGGTACGGACTGTTATTTGAACAACTAGAACTTAATTGGGAAGGTACGTTTCAAAACCAGAACATTACCTTTAGCGACCTTGGTTTTAGCGAAAATCGCACCGATTTTTCTCGAAATCGATTGGGGCTCAAGTTTTTAATATACGATCGGTTCAAGAATCCCGAGCGCAACAAACCAAACCTATATAGTTGGAAGGCCAACTACGGCTTTAAATTCAAAAATTTAATCCCATCTGTTTCGGTTTATGGTGGGGCCACCTTTAATTTGGGTGATAATCCCTTTTATGTGGGAGATCCGGCTATTTCCTATCGTGGTATGGTAGCTACGCAAAGTAGGCTTACCCCTCGATTTGTGTTGATATCCAATATCGCCTATGACCGTATCGGAACCGATTTTCCAGAATTGAGTTATTTGGTTTCGCTCTCGCATGCCTTTCGCAATCCGAAATGGAGCATATTCGTAGAGAACCAGGGCATTAAGAGCGACCGTTATTCTGATGTATTAGTACGTGGCGGTATTGCGCATTTGTTTCATGACAATTTTCAGGCAGATATAAATATGGGGGCAAGTTTTAAAAATACGCCTTCGCGAATTTTTATCACCACCGGGCTGTCATATCGCATGGACTTCCATAAAGACAAGCCTATTTCAATAGAAGATCAGAAAGCAGGAGAAAATGGCGGTCCGATCAAGAAGAATGCCATGAAGAAAAAGAAAAAGGAAGAAAAGAAAAAAACCAAGGACGGCAGCGGTGCAGAAGATA
This sequence comes from uncultured Flavobacteriaceae bacterium, assembly GCA_938020445.1. GTDB lineage: Bacteria > Bacteroidota > Bacteroidia > Flavobacteriales > Flavobacteriaceae > Pelagihabitans. The sequence continues at coordinate 33,571 of CALIIC010000060.1, forward strand.
TTGACCTAGGACCATCAAAGAAGCAACTTCGAAAGCTCAAAAAGGAAGAACGAAGAAAGAAAAAGAAGAAAGGCAAAGAGAAAGATAGCGGAGCCATCGATTTTTAAGTGGTTCTCATTTATATACTAAAATTCTAACAAAATTAGCAGTGCATATTTCTTGCTCTTGTCAATAATCCCTAATATTGACCATACTAAAATAATGTAATGGTCACCCTAAAAGAAGCTGTAACCAAAGCCGACTTAAAAGCATTTGTAAAGTTTCCATTTTCACTTTACAAAGACTCGCCTTATTGGGTACCTCCAATTATCTCAGACGAACTACAGTCGTTCGATAAAGCCGAAAACCCGGCCTTTAACAATGCAGACGCCTGGTTTTTTATCGCATACAAAGACAACCGCCCCGTGGGGCGGATCGTTGCGATTATAAATTGGGTAGAAGTAAACGAGCAAAAGGTGCGAAAAATGCGTTTTGGTTGGTTCGATTTTATTGATGACCATGCCGTTTCGGAAGCCCTGCTTCAAAGAGTAATGAAAATCGGCCTTGAAAATAAGCTCGATTTTACCGAGGGACCAGTAGGTTTTTCCAACTTAGATAAGGTTGGGGTTCTTACTGAGGGTTTTGAACATATAGGCAGTATGATTACCTGGTACAACCATGCCTATTACGTGAATCATTATGAACGCCTTGGATTTAAAAAGGAAAAGGGATATGTGGAAAACAAATTCCCTGCCCGCAATGCCGATCCTGCCCTCTTTACCAAACTAAATGATTTAATAAAAAGGCGTTATAAGCTACGGGAAATCAATTTTTCCCAAACAAAGGAGGTACTGCCCATGGCAGATAAAATGTTCGACCTTTTTAATGAGACCTACGCCAAGCTATCATCTTTTGTTCCAATTTCAGATATTCAGAAAGCCTATTTCAAGAAGAAGTACATTAGTTTTATCAACCCGGAATATATTAAGTTCATTGTAGATTCGGAAGACAAACTTATTGCTTTTGCCATTGTAATGCCCTCTTTTTCCAAAGCTTTGCAAAAGGCCAATGGAAAGCTTTTTCCGTTTGGGTTCTATCACTTACTGAAGGCTAAAAAAAGCAATAAGGATGTTTACTTCTATCTAATTGGGGTGCACCCCGAATACCAAAACAAAGCGGTAACCGCCATTATTTTCAACGAATACTACAAGACTTTTTCGGCAAAAGGTATTGATATGTGTTATCGTACTCCTGAGCTCGAAGACAATGTGGCCATCCGCCAAATGTGGAAGCATTTTGACCCTGTTATTTATAAAAGAAGAGCTACCTACAGGAAGGAGCTTTATTAAGTTCAATAAAAAAAACCAAAACTCAAGCGGACCTAAATTTTGGCTTTTTCTTAAAGGGTATCATTCGGAAATTACTCTCCCATAGCGGCCGCAACGGCCGCAGAAAGTCTTTTGTACGTACCATTCTGCAAGCGCGCTCGAATGGCAGAAAAGGCCTCCAATGTTTCGTGAATATCGTCCATAGTATGCGTGGCCGTTGGAATCATCCTTAGTAAGATCAATCCTTTCGGTATTACCGGATAAACCACTATAGAACAGAATATACCATAATTTTCACGCAGGTCTTTCACCAAGGCCATCGCCTCCGGAATACTCCCGTTTAGATAAACAGGTGTTACACAACTAGTAGTTGTTCCAATATCAAAACCGCGGTCTTTTAAACCATTCTGAAGGGCATTGACATTTTCCCACAACTTGGCTTTCAATTCAGGTTGTGTGCGTAACATATCCAACCGCTTCAAAGCTCCTTTGACATAAATCATGGGGAGTGACTTTGCAAACATTTGCGACCGAAGGTTGTATTTTAAGTAATCGATAATCTCTTTATCGGCCGCCAAAAATGCACCGATACTCGCCATTGATTTTGCGAATGTCGCGAAATACACATCAATATCCTCCTGAATGCCTTGCTCTTCTCCCGCACCCGCACCAGTCTTGCCCAACGTTCCAAAACCATGGGCGTCATCTACCAACAAACGGAAATTGTATTTCTTTTTAAGGGCGATTATTTCTTTGAGTTTTCCTTGCTCGCCGCGCATGCCAAAAACACCTTCAGAAATCACTAAAATTCCTCCACCGGTAGTTTCGGCCATTTTTGTAGCACGCTCCAAGTTCTTTTCCAAGCTTTCAATATCATTGTGCTTAAACGTAAAACGTTTCCCCATATGAAGGCGAACGCCATCAATAATACAGGCATGTGAATCCACATCGTAAACGATAATATCATCTTTGGAAACAAGCGCATCAATGGCAGACATAATACCTTGGTACCCAAAATTCAACAGGTAGGCAGACTCTTTGCTGACAAAGGCCGCCAGCTCTTGCTCGAGCTGTTCATGAAACTTGGTGTGGCCACTCATCATACGTGCACCCATTGGGTATGCGGCACCATACTCGGCAGCTGCTTCACTATCTATTTTTTTTATCTCTGGCAAATTGGCCATTCCAAGGTAGTCGTTGATACTCCAAGTAATGACTTCCTTTCCCTGAAACTGCATTCTGTTAGAAATAGGACCCTCTAATTGAGGAAAAACAAAATACCCTTCTGCTTGTGAGGCCCATTTTCCCAATGGTCCCTTATTCTCAATAATTCTATCGAAAAGATCTCTCATTTGGCGCTTTTAATTTGTGCAAAAATAGCTAATTTTTGGGTAGCTACACTAGTGATTATCCTTAGTTTTTAAACAGTTTTATTTACACAATAAAAAAGCAATGGTTTGTATAACCATTGCTTTTTTACTGTGTTTTCAATGTGATTTTTATCGAACCACCTGTATTTTAGGCGTTTCTTCAACGGTGTCATTTGCAAGAAAACCCTGTGCTTCCATCCATTCGTCGCTATAGATCTTGCTCATATACCGAGAGCCATGATCTGGAAAAATAACAACCACTTTGCTTTTTTCGTCAAATCTGTTTAGGGCATTCAGTTGTTTCACTGCCTGCATCACCGCACCGCAGGTATATCCTGCAAAAATACCCTCCGTTTTTGATATTTCCCGCGCCGTATGGGCACTGTCTTCATCGGTTACTTTAATAAATTCATCGATTACCTCGAAGTTGGTAGCGGAAGGAATTAGATTTTTACCGAGCCCTTCGATTCGATAGGGATAAATTTCGTCCGAATCAAATTCTCCCGTCTCGTGGTATTTCTTGAGCACACTTCCAAAAGCATCCACTCCAATCACCTTTATCTCGGGGTTTTGCTCTTTCAAATAGTTAGCAGTGCCTGAAATAGTACCTCCTGTACCACTACATGCTATTAAGTGGGTAATGGCACCATTCGTATTATTCCAAATTTCCGGGCCTGTAGATCTATAGTGCGCCTCCGTATTCAAATCATTGAAATATTGATTGATGTAAATACTCCCCTTGGTCTCTTCATGGAGGCGTTTCGCTACTTGATAATACGATCTAGGGTCATCCGCGCTCACATGGGCAGGGCAAACATATACTTTTGCTCCCATCGCACGCAGCATATCTATTTTATCCGGGCTCGATTTTGAACTAACAGCCAAGATACATTCATACCCTTTGATAATACTCACCATGGCAATGCTAAAACCGGTATTTCCAGAAGTAGTCTCTATAATGGTATCACCGGGAGATAGAATTCCCTTTTGCTCAGCAGCTTCTATAATGTGAAGTGCAATGCGATCTTTGGAGGAGTGGCCTGGATTCAAGGCTTCTATTTTTGCATAGAAATCTCCTTTAAATCCGTCAACAATTTTATTTAACCGTACCAAGGGCGTATCGCCTATCAGTGCTAGTATGTTGTTGTGCGCCTGTATTTTATTTTGCATGTAGGTTGTTTTCGTTAACTTTTAAATCAACAAAATTTACTGCGCAAAATTACTATTTTTTTTGGACTAGTGCGTTTTTCCTTCCAAATCAAGCAGAAAAGCGTACTCTTTTGCTACCTCCTTAAGGGACTCAAAACGGCCCGAAGCCCCACCATGACCAGCTTCCATATTAATATCAAGAAGTAATAAATTATTATTAGTCTTTAGTTCCCGTAACTTGGCAACCCATTTCGCGGGCTCAAAGTACTGTACCTGTGAATCGTGCAAGCCCGTTGTTATCAACATGTTTGGATACGCTTGGGCCTTGACATTATCATAGGGCGAATAGGATTTCATATACTCGTAGTACTCCTTTTCGTTGGGATTACCCCATTCATCGTACTCTCCAGTAGTAAGTGGTATCGAATCATCCAACATGGTCGTAACGACATCAACAAAGGGTACCTGCGCTACAATACCGTTGTAAAGTCCTGGCGCCATATTGATAACGGCCCCCATCAACAACCCACCTGCAGACCCGCCCATTGCATACAAATGCTTCTCAGAGGTATACGCTTCGGCAATTAAAAACTTAGAGCAGTCAACAAAGTCGGTAAAGGTATTTTTCTTCTTGTATAATTTCCCTTGTTCATACCAAGGTCTTCCCAAGTACTGCCCCCCACGAATATGGGCAATTGCATATACAAACCCACGATCCAAAAGACTAAGTCTTACCGTTGAGAAGTAAGGGTCTATTGTGGCACCATAGGATCCATACGCATATTGTAAAATAGGGGTGTCGGAGCTTATCACGGTTTCTTTATTATAGACTAGGGACATGGGAATTTTAACCCCATCGCGCGCCGTTGCCCAAACCCGTTTCTCGATATAGTTTCGTTTATCAAATTTGCCGCCCAATACCTCTTGTTCTTTTTTGATTTCTTTCTCTCGGGTATTCATATTGAAATCAATCGTAGAACTTGGGGTCGTCATCGAATTGTATCCATACCTCAAAATGTCCGTATCGAAATCTGGATTGGCACCCACGTATGCCGTATATGTTTCGCTATCAAAAGGAAGATAATAGCTACCTGTACCGTCCCAACGCACTATTTTAAGCTTGTTAAGGCCGTTCTGCCGTTCCGAAAGCACATAGAACTCTTTGAATATATCAAGGTCCTCAAGGAGTACATCCTCACGATGCGGAATAAATGAAGACCAATGCGCTGAGCTGGTATGACCTTCCTTCGTTTTCATAAGTTTAAAATTCGTTGCGCCGTCTTTGTTTGTAAGAATGTAAAAATGGGAGTCGTAATGAGCAATCGAATATTCAAGGCCTCTTTCACGAGCGGAAAACATCTCAAATTGGCCGTTTGGATTATCTGCTGACAATACTTGGTACTCGGAGGTCAACGTACTATACGAACCGATGATAATAAATTTTTTAGATTTCGTTTTATATACATAGGTACCGAAGGTCTCATCTTCTTCATGAAATACGAGCACATCCTCGCTTTCCAAAGTACCTAGGGTATGCTTATATACCCTATCAGCACGCAGTGTTACCGGATCCTTTTTTGTGTAGAAAAGGGTTTTATTATCATTGCCCCAAACAGCACCCCCTGTTGTGTTTTCAATTGTATCATCATAAATCTTCCCCGTTTTAAGGTTTTTCACCTTCACGGTATACTGTCTTCTCGAAACGGTATCCACTCCGAAGGCAGCCAATTCGTTGTTTGGGCTTACCGAAAGACCGCCTAAATTGAAGAAATCATGGCCTTTTGCCATTTCATTGCCATTAAACATTATTTCCTCAGGCGCATCTAGACTATCCTTTTTACGAGCGTAAATGGGATACTGTTGCCCTGTTTCGAAGCGGGTAATATACCAATACCCATTATTTTTATAAGGTACCGAGGAGTCATCTTCCTTTATACGCCCCTTCATTTCTTCGAACAAAACCTCTTGAAAGTTCTTGGTATGTTCAGAAAGTGTAGCATAATAGGCATTTTCTTCTTCCAAATGCGCAATTACCGCAGCATCTTCACGATCGTTCATCCAATAATAATCATCAATGCGGATATCACCATGTTTTTCCAATTTCTTAGGTTCTTTCTTGGCTATCGGCGCTTTCAAATGGGTCATTGTACTGGGTTATTTACAGAAAAGGGCAAAAGTAAGGCATCCGCTACTAACTGGGATGGTTTTTACATGAGTATTATAAAAATGTCCGGTTCCGAACATTTTACTAATTTTGGAACTTAAAATTAAAAAATAGATACTATGTTCGGAGATATGATGGGAATGATGGGCAAGCTCAAAGAAACCCAGGCAAAGGTAGAAGCTACCAAAAAACGTTTGGATTTGGTTAGCCTTCAAGAAAAATCGGCAGACGGCCTACTATCCGTAACGATCACCGCCAATCGTATTTTAAAGGAGATAGCGATTCAGGACGAATTACTGGCCGACAAAGAGCAATTGGAAGATTACCTTGTACTAACCATCAACAAGGCCATAGCGCAAGCAACTCACGTAAATGAAACGGAGTTAGCCGCAGTTGCCAAAGAGGGAATGCCCAATATACCTGGAATGGATTCGTTATTTAAATAAACAGCAACGCAGGTTTGCCGCAAAACAGCATCAAAATGGCAAGCTTTTTGGTATAGATGTGAGGGTATCGGTAAACAAACACCATTTGCGATGATGGTACCACTTTGACACTATCATCTTTTTGAATTTCAAGAAGTGTCCTAATCAGAAAAAAACAAGCGGCCCATGAGAAAATGGTTTATCATTTTAGTACTGCCCCTCTATTTAATGGCACAGACCACCGAGCAGGAAGATGGTGTGGTATGGCTAACGGATTACGAAACTGCCCTAGCAGATGCGAAGGAAAATAAAACCAATGTATTGCTCTATTTTACGGGCAGCGATTGGTGCGCTCCTTGTAAAATGTTGAAGAAAGATCTCTTTGCAACCGCAGATTTCAAAAGTATTTCGGAGAATTATGCCATTTTATATATTGATATTCCTAGAAATATGGATTTACTATCTCCTGTTCAGGCAGCGCACAATAAGAAAGTATTGGCGAAACATAACAAGAAGGGAGTTTTTCCCTTGTTCGTTATCTTAAACCCCAAAGGCAAAGCACTTGACAAGTACTCGGGTTATAGCATGACCGGTGATGTTCAATACCATATGGCCCTTTTCAACAAATACAAAGATTAGTAAAAATGCTAAAATTTAAAAGGCCCTTCATTTACTGAAAGGCCCTTTGATTTTAGGATGGTATTGATGGTAATTAGTTGTTGATCAGTCTGAACTCGGTTCTTCTGTTTGCCGCATGTTCCCTTTCGGTACAAGACACCCCTTCTCTACACCTGTTTTTTACTTTTGTTTCTCCATACCCGTTGGCAACCAACAAACTAGAGTTAATCCCTTTGCTGATCAAGTAATCGGCAACTGCTTTGGCTCTTCTTTCTGAAAGATCTTGGTTTGAAGCAGCTTTTCCACGAACATCGGTATGAGATGCAATTTCTAATTTAACACCTGGATTTTGAGCTAAAACTGGCATTAATCGAGAATCGATAATACTACGCGCTTGGGAAGTTAAAGTAGCGCTGCCCAAATTCCAATTGATCGGAAGCGCCTGGTATTCCACCAAAGAACACTCAACCTCTTTCCAGGTTGTAAGCCCCCCTTTTTCTTTTAAAACTTCTTTTGTGACCGTCTTAGTAACAGCGGGTACGGTTTCCTCTATTGTATAGGCGTCCTTATCCAATACTGTCTTTGTAATTTCTTTATATTGCGCGGGGATAATTTCTTCCTCGACACGGGCCGCTTCTAAAAGTACCTGCTTAGTATACGAGGCACTTTTTGAACCTATAGGTGTTTTACTAGTACTAGCATCACCTGCCAGCGTAGTGGTTTCAATAGTGGTGAACTCGGCAGGGTAGCCTTTGTAACACCAATACCTGCAATCATCGGGGTTCCCAGAAGCACAATCGGGGGCGACAGCACCTAATTCCCACTGTGCGTAGGCGGGTTTAATTTCGACGGTTTCAGAACTGGAACCAAAAGATGCCGGTGTAATGGAAAGTGTGTTTCCACCTTCTTTTGAAACATAGGTGACCGTTTCCGTCCCCCATTTTTCAGGAATCACTCTCAGTTTTTTACCTTCGGCCTTTACCATAACTCGTTCGGTGATGGTCTTAAAAGTTGCAGGTACTTTTTTCAAAACCTTGTAAGCTGGTTTTACTGTGAGGGTCACTGTCTCATTCACATAAACATCTGGGGTTGTACAACGTACATAGCACTTTCCAGGCTCGGGGTTCGCTGGTAAATCTTGCGCATAGCTCATTGATGCCACAAATAGGGCACACAGGAATAATACTCTTTTCATAATAATGGTAGTGTTTAGAAATTAATAGTTATAGTTAATGTGTACCGAAGATACCAAATATTAAGATTATTAACATAATTTTAGCAATTTAATTTCACTATTTGAAGGGCAATCATTAATAAATGAAATACAGTTGCCCCTGCGCTTAAGAAGATTTCTAAAACTTCTTGATAAGGGTCTTTTAATAATCAGAAAGTGAATATCTTTAAGAACCAAAGAAATAGCGTATGATAGAAGTAGTAAAAGAAACGGACAACACCTATCGCTTTCTGTTAAAAAGTGCAAATGGCCAGGCTGTTTTTAGCAGTGTTCCATTTGCCAATGAGGAAGAAATTACCAGTGTCATTTCAGAATTACAGCCTTTAATTCGTAAAGCGGGGGTCTTTGAGCGCAAAACAGATTACGAAGGCAAGTTTTTGTTCAACCTAAAAAATTCAAATGGTGCCGCTATAGGCAATAGTCGTTTATTTGATTCTGAGGCCGGGATGGAAAATGGTATTAAAAATTTAAAAAAACAGATTACTGAACTCTCCTAACGCAATCAACTAGAGCGTTTGTAAAATTTTTAAGAAGGCCTCATGCTGGGTATCGGTATAATTTAGATGCGTTACTATTCGCAATTTCCCCTGCCCCATACCAATGAGATGAATCTGTTTCTGGGCCAATTTTTCAACGAATGAGGAAGCGGCCATTTTCAACTCGTCTATTTCAAAAATAATAATATTTGTCTCTATGGGTTCTACTTTTTTGATAAAGGGCAATTGCTCTAAAACGCTCCCTATTTCGGCCGCTTTTTGATGGTCTTGTGCCAATCTCTCTAACTGATGGTCGAGTGCATATGTGCCTGCTGCGGCCAAAAAACCCGCTTGGCGCATACCACCTCCCAACACTTTTCGCACCCGCAGGGCCTCACCGACCAAAGTGCTGCTCCCTAACAATACAGAACCGACCGGACAACCCAAACCCTTACTTAGGCACACGCTTATGGTATCGAACAAAGCTCCATATTGTTGAGGAGATTCTCCTTTTTTTACCATGGCGTTCCACAACCGAGCACCATCAAGATGATAGGCTAAATCGTGCTTTTCGCAAACGGTTTTAATTTTTTTCAATTCCTCGAAATCCCAACAGGCCCCTCCTCCCTTGTTCGTTGTATTCTCAATGCAGACCAAAGCAGTCTTAGGACTGTGGTAAAAATCTGGTGGATTGATGGCCGCTTCTACTTGTTCCGCAGTCATCATCCCTCTATGACCATCTATCAATTTACAAGAAACACCGCTATTAAAACTAACCCCACCACCTTCATAGTTATATACGTGCGCATATTTGTCGCAAATTAACTGTTGACCGGGTTGTGTATGCAAATTAATAGCGGCCTGATTGGTCATCGTACCTGTTGGGAAATAAAGTGCGGCCTCCATTCCGAACATTTTTGCCAGCTTATCTTCAAGTGCATTGATCGATGGGTCCGCTTTAAACACATCATCACCTACTTCAGCAGTCATCATTGCATCTAGCATTCCTGGGGTCGGTTTGGTAACCGTATCGCTAATTAAGTTGATTTCTATGCTCATTCAGGAACTCTTTATAGGGGTTATTTCATTAAAATAGAATTGTCAGGAAATTGTAAAACTATCAGGACCTCCAAATTAAATAATCTATGTTTCTTAGTGAAAGCAATCCATCCCGATTGGCGAACCATCTGGAATTTTAGGGCTTTCCAATACTTTAAACTGTTCGGGGTGCTTGTAGAAACTGTTGATTCTGCGAACCATTTCCTTTTTAGTACTGTTGCTCCCGGAGGTCATCATATCTATACTTAGTTTGTTCAGTTTTTCATTCGCGATCGCATTCACCTGTGGGTGCACCACTTTATGGGAAGCCAAATTCATAAGGTGGAACAATACCCTAAAATTGATGTTTTGTTGAACTTCATTGAGGTATGGATCTTTATAATCCTTTTTCAAGGTTGCATTGATCAATTCATCCAATACTTCACCCAAACCAAGGTTCTTGGGGTAAAGGGCTTTCTGTTGAATTAATCTAGAAGCCCTCTCAGGGTGCAATAACAATGTCAAGGTCATATCGGCAGCCGTTTCAGGAGCGGAAAGCGCATCGAACGACACACCTGTTTTACCCTTGATCGATTCTCGGGTACGTCCGTAGCCAAATGCTCTTGGGGGAAACAAAGCTACTTTATCCTTGGGAATCGAAATGACCGATGCATCCAAGGTTTTTAGAATTGTAGCCAAGGCCTCTTCCTGCGTTTTTTTGTCGATGGTCGCTACAATAGTCTGCCCGTCACCTTTTACCGCATAGTTGTATTCCATTCCCCCAACAATTTTGGCAACACCTTCGGTTTGATAGCGATGAAAAAAGTACAACGGTACAAACACGTCCTCTAAAACAGTATTTGGCTCCCCAGTTCGGATATTATCAATCGAAAAGTTATCAATCGCAGTTTTCCGAACATTTAACATCGCCTCCAATTCTTGGCTAATATTCTTTCCATTATCCCACAGATGCGCCAGCACATGGGCGCCTCCTTGAGGCCTGGCATCTTGATCCGTAATATAGCGTAATCCGCGTTTTTGCGCTTCCGATAAAATGGCGTTTAGTCCTTCTTTCTCGGTAGTTCCTTTCGGGAAATTTGCATAAGAGTAGGCGACCGATACCTTATCCCATTCTCCTATACCTGTTGCATAGGCATTGGAAAAGTCAATAGTTCCGTTGGCAACCGAAAACTGTGGGTGCGGATAATCCATTACAGAAGCTCTATCGTTGGTACTGGCAGCATAATTATGTGCAAAACCAAGGGTGTGCCCTATTTCATGGGCAGATAACTGGCGTATGCGCGCCAATGCCAATGCAAGCATCGGGGCATTATTATCATTGCTTTCTGCAAAAGGCTTGTTCATCAAAGCTTGTGCAATTAAGAAATCTTGCCGAATGCGAAGGCTTCCCAGACTTACATGCCCTTTTATGATTTCCCCTGTGCGCGGGTCGGTAATACTGCTGCCATAGCTCCAACCCCTGGTAGACCGGTGTACCCATTGTATGACATTGTATCGGGCATCTAACGGATCGGCATCGTCGGGCAAGATCTTTAACTGAAAAGCATCTTTGTAACCAATGGCCTCAAAAGCCTGGTTCCACCATTTTCCACCATCCAACAATGCTGACCGCACGGGCTCCGGAGTACCATTGTCCAAATAATAGATAATGGGTTCAACGGCTTCGCTTACGGCGGCATTCGGATCTTTTTTCTCAAGTCGATGCCTTGTAATAAAGCGTTTTAATATAGGGGCTTCCACCGGGGTGGCATAATCGTAATACATAAAAGGATACGACCCACTTCGCGGATCGAACTCCCTTTTTTGGTACCCATCATCGGGTAATTCTATGAATGAATGGTGTTGGGCAACGGTCACCAGGCCTGAATTTGGCGCTACGGAACGAATATGAGAACCTTTGGCCTCCCCCTTAAATGTCAAAGTAATATCGAACTCTATGTTCTTTGGAAATGCCTTGGTACGCTCTAAGGCCATGGCACTTTTCTCCTTGTCCAAAGAATAGCTTCCCTGTTGTGTTCGCTTTAGGCGCTGGGCTACTCCATGGGTATCTTGCATAAAGAAGTCGGAGATATCGATTATAAACTTGCCTCCCTTTTCTTCTTCAATCTTAAATGCGCCCAAAACGGATTTTGCAAATGCCTGCTCCACCGATTTTTTCTCCAACGCATTATCGGTCAGTGCGCGGTACCGAAGGTTCGGCTGCACCAATAATAATTTGTTCCCGGCGCGTTGAAAGTACACCACCTGCTCGTTACCTAGTTGACCCCGATCAAGACCAATGTCATTGCTTCCAATACCGCTACTCAATGAAGAAACGTACAAAAATTCCTTTTCAAGTGCCGCTACTTCCAGATACACCTTATCGGTCTTGGCATCATAAAAGAAATCAAAAAACCCATTGAATTTTTTAAAATCTTTCTTTTTATCGGAAAACTGTCCAAATAGGTTTGTAAACGTAAAAAGCAACAAAAGAATGCAAAGGGAATGTCGTTTCATTTTCTAATAGTTTAAATGATTCCTAAGAGGCTAAATTTATACAAAATTGATTGCACAACCATAGTTAAGTCCTATTTTTGCGGACAAATAAAATTCAATGATTACAACAGATCATTACAAAGGTCTTTTAGATCGCCTTGGTGCGTTAAGGAGGTATCTTTGACATCGATGCGAAACTTATCGAGATAGAAAACGAGCAAGAGAAAACACTTGCTCCCGATTTTTGGGATAATCCTCAGGAAGCCCAGGCACAAATGCGATTCATTCAGTCCAAGAAAAAATGGGTCGATGACTACGGAGCCGCGGAAACGCTCATTGCCGATTTAGAGGTATTGCTAGAATTTCACCAGGAAGGCGAGGTATCGGAGGAAGAAGTGCAGCTGCATTATGAGAAGACCCTGGCCTTGATTGAGCAGATGGAATTCAAGAACATGCTGTCTGAAGAAGGTGATGAACTCACAGCCGTGTTGCAGATAACGGCCGGTGCCGGCGGTACCGAAAGTTGCGATTGGGCTTCGATGTTGATGCGCATGTACATGATGTGGAGTGAAAAAAATGGTTTCAAAATCAAAGAACTCAATTACCAAGAAGGGGATGTGGCGGGCATTAAAACCGTTACCCTTGAAATAGATGGGGAATACGCTTTCGGGTGGTTGAAAGGTGAAAATGGCGTGCATCGATTGGTGCGAATATCACCCTTTGATAGCAATGCCAAACGGCATACCTCCTTTGCTTCTATTTATGTGTACCCGCTGGTAGATGATAGTATTGAAATTGAGGTAAACCCCGCAGATATTGAAATTACAACAGCCCGCTCGAGCGGTGCAGGTGGGCAAAATGTAAATAAGGTAGAAACAAAGGTACAGTTGGTGCACAAACCTAGTGGTATTCAGATTTCTTGTTCCGATTCTCGTTCCCAGCACGATAATAGGGCCACTGCCCTAAAAATGTTAAAATCGCAGTTGTACGAAATTGAATTGCGTAAAAAGATGGAAGCACGCCAAGCCATTGAATCTTCAAAGATGAAAATCGAATGGGGATCACAAATACGTAACTATGTCATGCATCCGTACAAATTGGTCAAAGATGTACGAACAGCAGAGGAAACAGGAAATGTAGATGCGGTTATGGATGGTGATATTGATCGATTTTTGAAAGCTTATCTTATGATGATGGGCCAAAAAGAAGAGGATTGAAATGGGCTTAAGGTTTACATAAAAAATAAATTCAAACGCAATTGTCACATACAAATTCAAAAAGTTGCCAGACGAAAGACTGTTGCGCTGAACCATGAATGACTTAAGATATCGAGGGTACTGAAATTAATTCAAACGCAAATACCGAATACTGAATACTGAATACTGAAAAAAACGCAACGTATGATTAAAATATATCACAATCCACGCTGTCAGAAATCTCGAGAAGGTCTGGGTTATCTTGAGCAGTCGGGAAAAGAACACGAGGTCATCAAATACCTTGATAATGTGCCGACCAAAGATGAATTGCGACATATCATTGATTGCCTTGGTATTAAACCTGAGAATTTAGTGCGTAAAAATGAAGCAATTTGGAAAGAGAAGTTTAGAGGACGCCTACTCTCAGACGAGGAAGTACTTGATGCAATGATCGAAAATCCCAAACTAATAGAACGCCCTATTGTAGTAAATGGCAACAAGGCCGTTATTGGAAGGCCTATGGATAAAATTGAAGCAGTATTGCGTTAATGGAATCCAAACACCCCAATTGCGTCCCACCTTATCGGAAAGCGCTAGAAATCAGTTGAATAATCCCTATATTTGCCACTACAGATTTTTAACATGTTTTTAACCAAAAGGAGTTAAACCCTAGGCTAATTTTGACATCGAACACTATATAACATGAAATTTAATAAAGGACTTTGGATTGCATTATTTACGGTTTTACTTTTTGGCACCGAATTGCATGCCCAATTTGGCAATAGCGGAGGATATGGCTATGGCAGAGGAGGCTATGGACGTCGGGGAGGACTTGTACCGCACACCAAGGCGGAACCGGAACCACCCAAACCAAAAACGGCAGACGAAATTGTTGATGAAGAGATGCCAAATATTGCCGAGGCATTGGAACTCAATGATTTTGAAGTAGCCGTATTAAGTTCGATTTTGAAAAAATACGTGCAAGAACGTATTGAAATGCAGATATTGAAGTTGAGCCCTGATAAGATGCGAGAAGGTTATCAAAAGATAACCGAGCGACAGGACGCAGAATTGAAAGCCGGGTTGCCACTTGACAAATACGAAGCTTTTGTAGAAATGCAAAGCAAAGGAGTACAGGAGACAAAGCGGTTGAAGAAAAAAGAAAAACGAAAGAAAAAAAAGAAGAAAAACAAAGACTAGTATGGGGAAAAAAATCTTGATTGCCTTTTTATTTTTAGCAACACTTACTACAACAGCACAAAGGCCATCAGGGCAACGACCAAACCCCATTAAAGTTACGGGAACCGTATTGGATCAGGATACGGGAGACCCTTTAGAGTATGCTACACTTGTACTACAAAGCGTACGAAACCCACAAAGAATAACCGGTGGTATTACCGATGCAACAGGTGCTTTCGAAGTGGAGACCCTTCCCGGAAAATACAATGTTCGAATAGAATATATTTCTTACAAAACCTACGAACTACCGGAGCAAGTTTTTAGAGCGGCAACTGATTTGGGAACCATTAAACTACAGCTCGATGTAGCCCAATTGGATGCTGTCGAAGTAGTAGGCGAAAAAACCACTGTAGAGCTTCGGTTAGATAAAAAAGTGTACAATGTAGGCCAGGACCTAACGGTCAAAGGAGGTTCGGTAACCGATGTACTCGACAACGTACCCTCGGTTACCGTGGATGTTGAAGGGAATATCAGCCTGCGAGGCAATGAAAGTGTTCGGATTCTGATCAATGGGAAACCTTCGGCTTTATCGGGCTTAAGCCCAGATGCACTGCAACAACTTCCTGCGGAAGCCATTGAAAAGGTAGAAGTAATCACCAATCCTTCGGCCCGCTATGACGCAGAAGGTACTGCGGGTATCTTGAATATTATTTTGAAGCAGAGCAAGACCAGTGGTCTAAATGGTTCGGTAAACGTTTTTGCCGGTACGCCAGATAATTTTGGAGGGGCACTGAGCCTAAATCTACGTCGAGAAAAGTTCAATATTTTTACAAATACCTCCTATCGCTATCGCAATGCTCCGGGCAATGCTTTCTTTGAACAAGAGAACTTTAACCCAAATGGTACTACGGCAAGTTTTCAAGATGAGGTGAGAGCCTATCAACGTCAAAATGCCGGGATCAATACCAACATAGGCTTTGAATTCTTTATTGATTCTACGAGTAGTATTACCAATTCTTTCGTGTATCGAAAGTCTTCTGGTGATGATACGGTCGATATAGACTTTTCCAATTTTGATGCGAATGGTACCCCAACAATTCAGAGAAATAGGTTTACAAATGAAGGTGAGGAAGATGAAAACGTACAATATTCGGTCAACTATCAGAAAAAATTCAATGATGATGGACACGAACTTACGGTCGACTACCAATATTCAAGCGGAAATGAACTAGAGAACTCACTTATTAATGAAGTTGTTTTAAACGATAATCAGGCCCTGCCCACCGAACAGACCGTTAATAATGAAAAACAAAAAAATCAACTATTACAGTTTGATTATGTATTGCCTTTTGGTGAAGAAAATGCCTCGCAATTTGAGTTTGGATACCGAGGAACCTTTAATAATTTTAATACTGATTTTGACTTTGGTGTTGTTCAAAATGGCATTTTAAACAGCGACCCCAATTTCAGTAATGAACTCGACTATAAAGAATATGTAAATGCTGCATATTCGCAACTTGGAAGTAAATTCGACAAATTCAGTATTCTGGGAGGGCTTCGTATGGAGGCCTCCGATATTGGTATCGAACTGGTAAATACCAATGAAGTAAGTACAAAAAAATATGTTGATTGGTTCCCCTCGCTCTTTCTCGGGTATGAATTTTCGGAAACAGAACAACTTACCTTGAGTTACAGCAGACGTTTGCGAAGACCTAGATCAAGATTTATAAATCCTTTTCCATCTCGCTCCAGTAACACCAATCTATTTCAGGGAAACCCCGACCTAGACCCTACTTATACCAATGCTTTTGATATTGGTTATCTAAAGCGCTGGGACAAAATAAGTGTTACCACCTCGGCCTACTACAATCGTTCAACAGGGGTGTTTCAATTCATCACCCAAGAGCGGGGAGATTTTGTTGAGATCGACAATCCAGATGACCCGTTAAACCCTGTAATTGTTCCGGTGCAGGTGCGTACGCCCATTAATTTGGCAACGGATAGCCGCTACGGAATGGAATTTACTTCGACCTACACACCAAAAAGAAATTGGAGACTTACTTGGAACTTAAATCTTTTTCAACGCCAACTGAGAGGTGATTACACGTATGTGGATTTTCAAAATAATACGATCAGCCAGAATTTTGACGCGGACAATTTCACTTGGTTTACCCGATTTAGCGGTAAGTTGCCACTTCCTGGCAAAATAGATTTTCAGACCAATGTATTTTACAGAGGTCCTACCGAAAATGCGCAAAGCAAATCGAAAGGAATTCTAAGTACTAATTTGGCCTTTAGCAAAGACGTAGTTAAGGATAAAGCCACAGTATCCTTAAATGTAAGTGATTTATTCAACAGCCGTAAACGACGTAGTGAGACAAGAACAGACAATGTATTCACCTACAGCGAGTTTCAATGGAGGCAGCGACAAATAACCCTCTCATTTCTCTATCGTTTCAATCAAAAACAAAACCAGCGGACTAGAAACGGGCAAAGAGGTGGCGATGGCGCCGGAGATTTCGAGTTTGAAGGATAATAGGATAAGGGAAACAAACGTGCATAAAAAAGGAGCCAAATGGCTCCTTTTTCTTTATTCGTTGCGTTTGGCGAGTTTCGCCTTTCGTTTCTCTTTATACAATTCGATCAAATTACCGAACAACCAATAGGGGACAACAAAGGTTAATAAGAAAATCATTAACCAAAAGCCTATTGTAAGGATGGTAAGAAAAGCTAAAAATCCTAAATATTGATCGAAATCGAACATGGTTACTTATTTTGTTATACAAAGATAGTTTGAAAAAGACCAATCTTACAAATCAAATGCAAAAAAAATAAGTTCAGCCGCATTGAATCTGGCTCAAGATGGAAAATAACACCCAAACCCCTACCTTTGTGCTCCTTATAAACAATTGATCATGAGCTTTAGAATAGAAAAAGACACCATGGGTACTGTAAATGTTCCCGAAGATAAGTACTGGGGCGCCCAGACCGAACGTTCAAGAAACAACTTTAAGATAGGGCCTGCGGCCACTATGCCTTTAGATGTAGTATATGGTTTTGCCTACCTTAAAAAAGCAGCGGCCTATACCAATTGTGAGTTGGGAGTGTTATCCGTTGAAAAAAGAGACCTGATCGCCCAAGTATGCGATGAAATCCTAGCGGGGAAATTAGATGACCAATTTCCTTTGGTTATCTGGCAAACTGGTTCAGGTACACAAAGCAACATGAACGTAAATGAAGTAATTGCCAATCGGGCACATGAAATTGCTGGTAAAAAAATCGGAGAGGGCGAAAAAACGATTCAACCGAACGATGATGTGAACAAATCACAATCTTCGAACGATACCTTTCCTACCGGCATGCACATTGCAGCTTATAAAAAAGTAATGGAAAATACCATTCCGGGCGTAACCAAACTTCGTAACACCCTTGACAAAAAGGCAAAAGATTTCGCTGCCGTGGTAAAGATTGGCCGTACCCATTTAATGGATGCCACTCCCCTAACCCTTGGGCAGGAATTTTCGGGCTATGTTTCGCAGTTAGACCATGGCCTCAAAGCACTAAAAAATACATTGGAGCACCTTTCTGAACTAGCTTTGGGCGGCACCGCTGTGGGCACCGGACTTAATACCCCCGCAGGATACGATGTGCTGGTTGCAAAATACATCGCCGAGTTTACTGGACTCCCCTTTAAAACCGCCGAGAACAAATTTGAAGCCCTTGCCGCCCACGATGCAATTGTGGAGAGCCATGGAAGCTTAAAACAATTGGCAGTGTCTCTTAATAAGATAGCGAATGATATACGCATGATGGCCTCAGGGCCACGTTCCGGTATTGGAGAAATCAGTATCCCTGCCAATGAACCTGGAAGTTCTATCATGCCGGGCAAAGTGAACCCGACCCAATGTGAGGCCCTTACCATGGTTTGCGCTCAAGTAATGGGAAATGATGTCGCAGTTTCTATTGGTGGCACGCAAGGTCATTATGAACTCAATGTATTTAAACCGATGATGGCCGCAAATATTTTACAATCCGCCGAACTACTTGGTGATGCCTGTGTTAGTTTCGAGGAAAATTGTGCAGCAGGTATTGAACCAAATCGTGACGTGATCAAACAGTTGTTAAATAATTCGTTGATGTTGGTGACCGCCTTGAATACTAAAATTGGATACTACAAGGCTGCGGAAATTGCGAATACTGCTCATGAAAATGGAACAACCTTACGAGAGGCGGCCATCGACCTTGGGCATGTAACCGCCGAAGACTATGATGCCTGGGTAAAACCTGAAAATATGGTAGGTTCGCTTAAGTAGTGCTAAACAACCGACTTCTTTAAACAATTGCGCCCGGTCATCCGGGCGCAGTTGTTTCGTCTTTTAACCTATGTTCAAGGGAATATAAATTAGGCGCAAAAAAAGGGGCAAGCTTTTCAGCTTGCCCCCTTCTTATTAATGGATAGTGTTTTCTTACTTCAAAGTAAACTGAACGTTTCCTAATAGGCTCAAACGATCATTGTAAATATTGACCATGTAATTTCCTTTTTGGAAATCTCCTGAAGGTTTGTTGATATAGTCACAAACATCCAACGCCTTGTTCTCAAAATAGAAGTTGGTACCCTTACTGTATGTTACAGAAGCTCCCGAATCATTGGTTTTAGAATAGCTCTCTCCTAGCACATTTCCTTGTGGATCCAAAACTTCCAAATAAAACTCTCTATCACCTGCTTCTGCAATTACGTTGTTTCCAACGGTGAAGCATATTTTTAGTTTGTCGGTTCTACCAGCTCTAGAAGTAGAAACCAATTTACCGCTATTTCTTTCTTTAACCGCGTCTACAGTGAAGGTGGTAATGTTCATTGCAGCACCTTTTTCAACAACATCGGCCAACTGAGTGTTCTGTACAACTAACGAATCGTTGAAAACAGTTTGTTTTTCCAACTCTACATACGTACTATCTCTTTGCATCGCGATCAATGTATTCGATTGTTTTAAAGAATCTACTTGCTTGATCAACTGCTCTCTTTCAGCTTTCAAAACGCTTACTTGTCTTCTGTAGCGCGAAAGAGAAGAGATATCGGCCTTCATTGTTTTAACAGAATCTATATATTTTGCAATATTGTCTCTTGCAGAAACCAATTCTTCATTGGTAACATTGCTTTCCAAAATAGCTTTGTCATATTCCGATTTTAAGCTATTTAAGTCTTCCACTACCAATTGCTTTTCCTGGGTAAGAGCCGTGGTAGTCTTCTTTTTATCTTGGTAAAGACTTACTGTATAGATAATAGTACCTAACAATACTACTCCTAACAAGCCAGCCAAAACCTTTAATCCATTGTTATTTTTTGTTTCAGTCATAACGTAAAAATTAATTACTTTTTTTTTAGAATGTGTTTGTTTGTATCGTTCTATATACGGTATGGTTTTCTTTTTAGATTTTTTTGTTTAAAATTTTAGACGAACTACCTGTTTAAATCCGCGGTTATTTTACCTTTATAGGTAATTTTAGAAGAATTGAAAATCAATGCCGCTACGAATTATACCCTTTGAACCTCGATTGGCAAAGCGTTTTAAAGACTTAAACGTCGCATGGCTGGAACGCTACTTTTATGTAGAAGCCAAAGACGAAATTTTGTTGAAAAATTGCGAAAATTCCATCATCGGAATTGGTGGTTTTATCTTTTTTGCAGAATATAAGCAGGTAATTGCGGGCTGTTTTTCTTTAATTCCTTCAAAAG
This sequence comes from uncultured Flavobacteriaceae bacterium, assembly GCA_938020445.1. Lineage (GTDB taxonomy): Bacteria > Bacteroidota > Bacteroidia > Flavobacteriales > Flavobacteriaceae > Pelagihabitans. The sequence continues at coordinate 53,957 of CALIIC010000060.1, forward strand.
AAAAACAGTTTGAACTAGGAAAAATGGCCGTTGACCCTGCATATCAAGGATTAAAAATTGGACAGCAACTACTAGAATTTGCCATCGAATTTGGAAAAGAAAAGCAATGGGAAAAAATCATACTTTATTCCAGCACCAAACTGCCGACAGCGTTGCATGTGTATCGCAAATATGGCTTTAAAGAAGTCCCGTTGGAAAAAAATCTTCCTTATGAACGAAGCGATATTAAGATGGAATTGGTGTTGTAACAACTTTTCAAACTTGTTAAGACCCTATCTAAAACCCCTAACTCTTATAGCATGAAAAAACTATCTTTCATTGTACTTGTTTTTTTGCTTTGCCTAAATTGTAAAGAAGAAAAAACAAAAAATACTGAGCTCGTAATTGGCAACCCTTCTCGGGCAGTTCCCGTTACTGACACTATTAAAATAATTCCGATTGAACATGCCACAACTGTCTTGGAATGGGGTGCTATTACCATCTATATAGACCCTGTAGGAGGTGCTGCCGCATTTGAGGCACAGCGACAGCCAGATTTGATCCTGATTACCGATATACACGGGGATCATTTTAGTTTGGAGACCTTGCAGGGCCTTCGTACCGAAAAAGCCAAAATCATCGTTCCCCAGGCAGTTGCGGATAAGATTCCATCAGAATTTACACCGCAGTTAGATGTATTGTATAACGGGGAACATAAAGAACGTTTTGGCATTACCATTGAAGCAGTACCAATGTACAACCTTCGTGATGAAGCAAAAAAATTTCATCCCAAAGGACGGGGTAACGGCTATGTTCTAACCATAGATAATCAACGAATTTATTTTTCTGGTGATACGGAGGATATACCCGAGATGAGAAGTCTAAAGGATATCGATAAAGCCTTCATCTGTATGAACCTACCTTATACGATGACAGAGGAGCGCGCAGCAGACGCCGTTTTGGAATTTCAACCGGCCCAGGTATACCCATACCACTACAGAGGGCGGCCAGATGTAAGTGATGTTCAAAAATTCAAGGAATTGGTACGGGCCAAAAACACGGATATTGATGTAATACAGCTAGATTGGTATCCTTCCGAAGATTAGTAAAAGAGTCTTTTCTTTCTGTAATGTAAATGACCGTTTCAACAAAAAAACTCCCATTGTTACATGGGAGTTTTTTCATCGACCAGCCAATAGATTGCTAGCGAATCAGCTTTTTGTACTTGATGCGTTTGGGCATCAAATCACCGCCTAGGCGTTTCTTTTTATTCTCTTCATAATCAGAGAAAGAACCTTCAAAGAAATACACTTGTGAATCCCCTTCAAAGGCCAGAATATGCGTACAGATACGATCTAAGAACCAACGGTCGTGCGAAATAACAACAGCACAGCCTGCAAAGTTTTCAAGCCCCTCTTCAAGTGCCCTTAGCGTATTTACGTCCAAATCATTGGTAGGCTCATCCAACAACAATACATTGCCTTCTTCTTTTAAGGTCATTGCCAAATGCAAACGGTTGCGCTCTCCTCCGGAGAGCATATTTACTTTTTTGTTCTGTTCGCTACCTGAAAAATTAAAACGACTTAGGTATGCTCTTGAGTTGACCTGGCGCCCTCCCATCATCACCAATTCTTGCTCATCACTGAAATTCTGCCAAATGGTCTTATCGGGGTCTATATTCGAGTGACTTTGGTCTACATAGGCAATTTTTGCGGTTTCCCCGACTTCAAATGAACCGCCATCTGCCTGTTCTTCACCCATGACCATCCTAAAAATAGTGGTTTTACCGGCCCCATTTGGCCCGATGACCCCTACAATACCTGCCTGGGGAAGTTTAAAGTTCAAATCTTCGTATAACAACTTATCTCCATATGCCTTGCTAACACCTTTTGCTTCTATCACATTGGTACCCAAACGTGGTCCGTTAGGAATATAAATCTCTAACTTTTCATCGAGCTGTTTTTGATCTTGACTCATTAACTTGTCATAGTTCTTCAAACGGGCCTTTTGCTTTGTTTGACGGCCCTTGGCACCCTGTCGTACCCATTCAAGTTCTCGTTCAAGGGTTTTTTGACGTTTGGAAGCGCTTTTGCTTTCTTGGGCCAAGCGCTTTGCCTTTTGATCCAACCAACTCGAATAATTTCCTTTCCAAGGAATTCCTTCTCCCCTATCCAGTTCCAAAATCCAGCCTGCGACATTGTCCAAGAAATAACGGTCGTGCGTTACTGCAATTACAGTGCCTTTATACCCTGCTAGGTGATGTTCCAACCAGTGAACCGACTCTGCATCCAAGTGGTTGGTAGGCTCATCCAATAATAAAATCTCGGGTTCTTGTAACAGCAGTCTACAAAGTGCGACCCTTCTGCGCTCCCCTCCAGACAATACTGCAATCTTTTTATCGGCCTCCGGAGTTCGCAATGCGTCCATGGCAATTTCAAGTTTGGTATCTAACTCCCAAGCATTTGAGGCGTCGATTTTATCCTGAAGCACTGCCTGCTTATCCATCAACTTTTGCATCTTATCGGCATCCTCATATACCTCGGGAAGACCAAACATATCATTGATCTTGTTGTATTCGTCTAGAACAGCAACGGTTTCCGCCACTCCTTCCTTTACGATTTCCAGCACGGTTTTTTCCTCATCGAGTTGCGGTTCTTGTTCTAAGTATCCTACATTATAGCCAGGTGAGAAAACGACATCTCCCTGAAAATTTTTATCGACTCCCGCTATAATCTTCAAAAGAGTTGATTTTCCGGAGCCGTTAAGACCAAGGATTCCTATTTTAGCCCCATAAAAGAAACTGAGGTAAATATTCTTGAGTACGGGCGTATTTGCGTTCTTATAGGTCTTCGTGACCCCTGACATTGAAAAAATGACTTTTTTATCGTCGGACATTTGATGTGCTTATTTTACTTTACTACTATTCTAATTAAACTCGGCCTTTAAGGGCATTGAAGACCCATGCGATGGCAAAAAAACCAATTCCTACCGAGGCAAACCCCCAACCGGCCACATCATCATATCGAAATGCTCCTAAAGCAATCAATGCACAGCCGACAACTATCATAATAAATGTGGCCCATGCTAACACAGTATTTTTGTTCATTCCCATTTTTTGTTGGTTTTGTTAGTTCTGGTGGTAAGGGCAAATATCGACATTTTTAGAGGAAATGTAGCCCCCTTTGCACCAAACTTTAGCGTTCAAAAGGGAAAATAATGCCTGTCTGTCGACGAATCTCGTCCATCAACGAAATTAAATCAATACTGTTCTTATGACTCCATAAGTCGCTTTGAAGCTTCCCTTTTTGCAAACAGGAATGTACCTCTTCGATTTCATGGGAATATCCTTGCCCCGTGGTGGGCAAATCATGTTTCTCTTCCGTGTCATCGATCACCAAAGAGAAGCCCTGTGTCTCGTGCCATCTAGGGTCTATAAAGATAGCTCCCTTACTGCCCTGGATCTCTGCTCTCATTTCCGAATTGGATACAAGACCGCTGTATAGTACTGCTTGTGCAGTATCATACTCAAAAATCATGGAGGTTTGCACCTCTACCCCTGTTTTATAAAAATTGGAGGCCGCCTTTATTTTCTTGGGCAGCCCTAGGATAAGATAGGTCAAAAAAATGGGATAGATCCCTATATCCAATAACGAACCTCCTGCCAAATTGGGGTTTAACAAACGTCCGTCTTCTGCCTTGTCCAAAGCATAAAAAGCGAAATCGGCATGTATATATCCTACTTCGCCAATTTTCCCCTCTGTAATCCACTCCTTGATTTTCCGTATGGAAGGGTTGAAACGGCTCCAAAGCGCCTCCATGAGAAACACCTGGTTTTCTTGGGCGGCGTCAATAATCGCTTGTACTTCGGGCAGACTGGTCCCCAATGGTTTTTCGCACAGCACATGTTTCCCGCACTCCAAGGCTTTGATAGCCCATTCCTTATGTCCAATATGGGGTGTGGCGATATACACTACATCAATCGTATCAGACAGAAGCATGGCTTCATAGGAATCGTATACATGTTGTGCCCCATAGATTTCGGCAAAGGAACTTGCCCTATCCATATTTCGAGACGCAACCGCGGTCAGTTCTCCTCCTTCAACCAGTTTTAAATCATTTGCAAAGCTATGTGCTATCTTTCCAGGGCCTAAAATTCCCCATCTTGTTTTTTGTCTCATACAGTACCGAAATTTCCCAAATGTAATCAATTTTACTGCTTATCTTTACCTCCGAAAACGAAACATTACAAGATGGATATCAAGTTCAACAAAAATGAAGATCACAACAAGATGTTACGCTCAGACTTGCGAAAACGCCTGGCAAAAGTAAAGCTAGGAGGCGGCGAGTCGCGTTTGGATAAACAGCGTGCCCAGGGCAAGATGACCGCCCGAGAGCGAATTGACTATTTGTTGGATACTGATACGAAAGCCATTGAGATTGCAGCATTTGCCGGTGAAGGAATGTATGAGGAACACGGAGGATGCCCTTCCGGAGGGGTGGTTATAAAAATAGGATATGTAAAAGGAAAGCAGTGCATCGTTGTTGCCAATGACGCAACCGTAAAAGCGGGCGCATGGTTCCCGATTACCGGCAAGAAGAATCTAAGGGCGCAAGAAATCGCCATCGAAAATCGTTTGCCTATCATTTATCTTGTAGATAGCGCAGGGGTATACCTTCCCATGCAAGATGAGATTTTCCCGGACAAAGAGCACTTTGGTCGAATTTTTCGAAATAATGCTATCATGAGCAGCATGGGAATTACGCAGATAGCTGCGGTAATGGGAAGTTGTGTGGCCGGTGGGGCTTATTTGCCCATCATGAGCGATGAAGCACTGATCGTTGACAAAACTGGAAGTATTTTCTTGGCCGGTAGTTACTTGGTCAAGGCAGCGATAGGCGAACAGATCGATAATGAAACGCTTGGTGGGGCTACGACACACTGCGAGATTAGTGGGGTTACCGATTATAAAGCCAAAGATGACCAGCACGCCTTGGATACTATCAAAAACCTGATCGATAAGATAGGGGATTTCGATAAAGCGGGGTATAACAAAATCAAATCGCAAAAACCAAAAGAGAATCCTGAAGATTTATATGGACTATTACCAGCATCTCGGGCAGACCAATATGACATGGTCGAAATCATCAAACGTTTGGTCGACAATTCTGAGTTTGAGCAGTACAAGGAAGGCTATGGAAAAACCATTTTAACCGGGTATGCGCGTATTGATGGTTGGGCCGTAGGAATAGTTGCCAACCAGCGAAAGGTCGTTAAGACCGCCAAGGGTGAAATGCAGTTCGGAGGTGTTATTTATTCGGATTCCGCTGACAAGGCCACTCGTTTTATTGCCAATTGCAATCAGAAGAAAATACCCTTGGTATTCTTACAAGATGTTACCGGCTTTATGGTCGGCAGTAAAAGTGAGCACGGTGGAATTATAAAAGACGGTGCGAAAATGGTGAACGCCGTGAGCAACTCGGTCGTACCAAAATTCACCATCGTAATTGGCAACAGTTATGGTGCGGGAAATTATGCGATGTGCGGGAAAGCCTATGACCCAAGACTCATTGTGGCATGGCCAAGTGCCGAGCTAGCGGTAATGAGTGGAAATTCTGCGGCCAAGGTTTTGTTACAAATTGAAAAATCTTCCTTGAAGAAAAAAGGGGAAACCATTACAGAAAAGAAAGAAAAGGAACTCTTTGATCAAATAAAAAAACGATACGACTCACAAATATCTCCTTACTACGCAGCCTCCCGAATTTGGACGGATGCCGTCATAGACCCTATTGATACCAGAACATGGATTTCTATGGGAATCGAGGCCGCCAACCATTCGCCTATTGAAAAAGATTTTAAATTAGGCATATTGCAAGTCTAATTGTTTCTGATGCGTTCCTACCTAGTTGCGGTCATAGGATTGCCGGTGAGCTTGAAAAGTTCTTGATTCACATTTTTGAGACTTAAGCGGTATACCCGTATGGTGCTGCGCTCTGCAGGAGTACCATAATTGAAAAAAATTGTGGCTTTCAAATAAACGGGACCTAATGTTGCGCCTCCCTTATAATTAATATTTACGCTCCAATCGCCCTTCATGTAATCGTCAATAAAATACTCCTTACTGTATACCTGTTCCGCATTGTTCTTTCTTTCCTCCGCATCTAAACTACGCCAATTGAAGTAACGGTTTCTTGGATTTACAAACTGCAACTCAAAGTCTGCACTGGGATCGTTCCAATCCAATACAATTCGAGTACCCGTGGGTGCCTCTGGATCTGTTTCCAAAGGCGCTTCCGATTCGGTCACCAATTGCTTCCCATGTTGTTTCACCAAGTTGTTGAACTCGGTTCGAATGATTGCATGCGGGCCTTGTTCGCTGGCTTCGAGAAACTGTTGGTTGAGCAAATAATTATACCTGGAATATAGGTTTAACGCCTTCGCATATGAGCCTAGTTGCACATAATTCCTCGCAAGATCTAAGTAAGATTGTGCGTGATTGGGACGTAATCGAAAGATTTTTTTATAAATCAATTGTGCCCGCTGAAGTTCCCCTGCCTTTTCATAAGCATACGCCAAGCCAATAAGCGCGGGCGTATCATCTCCAAAAACGGCCGATCGTTCCATTATTGCCGTATCCATTTCTGTCTCCTCACTCCAATTTTCTTTGAAATAGTTATAAGAATCCGTGTAAAAAAACGCGGAACCCGAAAATTGGTCCTCATACTTTTCATAAACCTCTACGGCTTCCTCATAAGTCTTTGAAATATTCAGTTCTTGAAGATAATTAGGCCAATTTCGTTGCACTTGAGACTGACTAATGGCATCGTCTTTATAAAAGTTATTTTTAACCTGCAGGGCATCTACGTTTTTTTCACCTTTTTTGGGGGAAACATTAAAGGTTTTTGTATTTATAACGAGCATACCTCCCGACGCAATAGATCCGTATCGTGAGGTTGCGGCCAACCCGGGTAATAAAGCCATTCTTTTTACATTATCCATGTTCAACTGAAAAGGAACTTCTTCGTGTACGACCCCATCTATTTCATAGATAATCGGAACTGGATTCAAAATAGACCCTACTCCTCTCATAAATAATACAGCGCCCGTATCATTCGGATTCCTCCTTGACAGGGGGTCATCCTTACTTGATATGCGAACCCCAGGAAATTTACCTCTTACGGCTTGTAGAATATTGATCGCGCTAGCACTAAATTCACCCTCATCTAAAATATAAAGGTCTATTCCTGAGGTTTCTTTATCAAAGATGCCGAAAGCAGTCTTGATCAGATCAGGATTCGTATTGTACTCGGCAAACATTTCTGTTTGTGTTTTTTTGAGTTTTTTGCGCTCGGTGACCGTAACATTCTCGAGTTCGTTCACTTTTACCCGCATGGATACATTGATTCCGAAAGTAGTCTCTAATACGGTTCGTGAAACGGTTTCCATATCTAGAAAACCAAAGGTAAGCACATCTCCCATCTCGGCCTTGATTTGATAGCGACCGTTTTCATCTGTTTTGGCCGTGATGTTTTTCCCTTCTACCTTAACATCTGCATTGGGCAGCGGTCTGCCATTGTTAAAAACAATACCACTCACTTCCTCTGGCAAATCACTTCGAACCGTCCTACTTGAAAACTCGGCATCCTCGGTACCTGCAATCAAATCATCTTTGGCAAAAATAGTCGTGTTCACATAAAAAATCAAGGCGTCATTTCGGAAACGTTTCCATTCTCCTTGACTTGCATAACGTCTATAAGACGTACCGGGATCATCAGAAGCGGCCAATGTTAGATTCACCCTTTTACCATATACATCAAGGAGTTCCAGACCGATGCTAAAATCATCGGTAACATATAGCTCATAGGGTGTTAAATCGAATATGACCTTTCCTTTCTTTTTCTTTAAGGTGAAAATCATGTTTTTAGTGGTAAGTTTTTCTGCTGGGAATTCGGTATCGCCTTTGTAAACATTTACACGCAGCAACAAACTATCGGCCGCATTGGCAAGTACGTGAAAAGAAAACTCGTTGAGCTGCCGGGGTCTTCGATTGACCTTGATTTTGGTAACCATCTCGGCGCCCAGGGAGGTAATACCACGCCAATATCCTACTTTATTGGTCTTGCCAAAGTAGTAGCCTACCTTTCGTTGTCTTATTTCTTCCGAACCCGCCGAGAGGACCACTTCTTCCAAGGCAAAAACATCGGGTTCCATTAAGACAACCGCTTTTTTTCTTGGGGAGAAGTTGATATCGCCAATTGCTTTTCGAATCGTTTTATAACCTACAGATGAAATTTGAAGTGTATCCGTAAGGGCAATCGTATTCCGATCAATAGCAATAAAGAATCTTCCATCTTCATCGGTCACCGTCCCTACCTCCTTCTTAATCACTCCGATATTTACATAGGACAAGGGTTGTTTTGTCTTTGCATCTTTTACAAACCCTTTGTACTGCAATTGGGCCACAATTGAACTGGTGATAAAAAAACAAAACAACAAGGAGTATAGGTTAGTCTTCATAGTTGGTCGGTACTTTTTTCTTTTTAAAAGATAAGAAAAAAACGGCATTGGTGTCAACCCGCTACGAATCTAATGTCTATTAGTATCGGAAAAGTTTAGAAAGCCGGATTCATCACCGAGAACAGCTCTGTATTTAAGTTCAACTGGGAAAGTTTAAATACTTTTAACTGCTTTCGCTGGGATGGCGTTCCATAATCATAGTAAACAGTTGCTTTTAGATAGGTGGGTTCGTAGCTTTTATTCCCAAAATATTTGATATTCATTTGCCATTTCCCAGGTAAACTTTTATCGATCAAAAATTGGGCACAGCTATAGCCTTTCATTTTTTCGTCGGTAATACGGTCACTTTCTTCTTCATAGGTATGTTTCCATAAGGAGTACTGATTCTCAGGATTTACAAACTGAATATCGAACTCCGCTTCACTGTTGTTCCATTCGAACACTACCCTAATTCCATTGTATTCACCATTTTCCGAACTACCACTCTCCATAGAAAGTTCTTCGGTTCTTAAGGTGAGTAAGTTGTTCGATTCTGCCTCGATAATAGCGTCGATTCCTTCAAAATCTCCCGTAACCGTGTCAAGGGCCCGCGACTTTTGATATCGGGCATACAGTCCGAGCGCCTTCTTATAATTGCCGTTTTCGGTGTAGCTATTGGCCAAATCCCGGTACGATTGCCCGTAACTGGGGCGTTTTTTGAAAACCTCCACATAGAGCGCCATTGCCGCCTTTAAATCCCCTAACTCCTCAAAAGTATAGGCCAGGGCCTTTAATGCATTCGGGTTGCTGCCGTGTTTTGCCTTCATTTCTTCCAAAACAGTGGCATCCATCCCAGAGTCTTTCCATTTCGTTCTAAAGAAGTTAAATGCCTCTAAATAGTAGTAAGGAGAGCTACCACGAATCGCTTTTTGTTTGTCGAAAATCGCCGTTGCTTCGGCTACGGAGGTAGCTGCCCTCAATTCAAGAACATACTTGGGTGCTTCTCTTTTGAACTTTGAAACGGTGCTGTTTTTGTTATAAACATTGTCTCTTCTACGAGCTTGGTCATAGACTTTATTGCTCCCTTTTTCCCGTTTAACAATTTTAGCACCCTTGGTATTGATAATAATCACTCCTCCCCCGGCAATATTGCCATAACGGGTTACCGCAGCCAATCCGGGAAGTACGGCAACACGATCAATATTATCAATGATTAGAAAATCCGGTGCAGATTCGAATATAGTACCGTCTACTTCATAAATTGCCGGTCTTGGGTTATTGGCAGACCCACCGCCACGAATTAGGATTCCCTTTCCGGATAGGCCTCCTGTCTGTCCGCCCGTGCCAAAGTCAACGATCCGCGTACCTGGAAGCTTCGCCTGTAAAGCAGTTACAATATCGATCGCTGAAGGGTTTAACTCCGAGCCGTCAATTGAATTTACCGCATAACCTGCATTTTCAGTATCTATATACCCAAAAGAGGTGCGTATGATCGTCTTTTTCTTCCCATAATCAAGTAACATTTGTTCTTGATTCTCTCGCTTTTTTTGCTCTACCACAACCTCATCTAACTCTTGAATCTGTGGCTGCATGGCTATGTTCAAGGTTTTAGTGACGTCTTCGACGACAACTTCAACCGTTTTCATGCCTACATAGCTGAAGACAAGAATATCCCTTGGCCTCGCCGTAAGCGAGTATTTACCCTTCGCGTCCGTTTGGATTCCTTCGGTCGTTCCCTTGATAGAAATGTTGGCCCTGGGCAATGGTTGCCCATAATCCGTTACGATACCGGAAATGGTATTCTCGCCCGATTGGGCAAATGATACAACAGTAAAAAATAAAAAAATGAGGACACGGAAAAGTTTGGTCATGTGATTGGATTGATGAATTAGCTATTCTGTAAATTTCGAGCTATTTTTCATAGGTAAAAAGCCAAAAAAGTCTTAAAATTTTAGTTTGTTTCACTTGGAAACAAGCTTTCCGGAACCATATAACTTAAATAATTCCTGATTAACACCTTTAAGGCCCAATCTAAAAACCCGTACTTCTTTTCGTTGGTCGGCACTACCATAATCAAAGTAAACTGTCGTCTTCAAATATGTAGGGGTTAAGCTCTTATTCCCTAAATAGGTTGCATTTACCAGCCAGTCACCTTGTAAGGAATTATCGATTAAATACTCCTCGCAAGAGTAACCGGTCACTTTTTCATCTCTAATACGCTTTGAATCGGAAACCATGGAATGCACCGCCGTATGATACGCCCCAAGCGGGTTTACAAACTGTAGTTCGAACTCGGCCTCGCCATCATTCCATTCAAAAACCAACCGTGTCCCCTCAAAAGTCTCTTCCCAAACATAGTCGTTCTTTTTGTCGAAATCGAACATTTCATCTCCCTTGGTCACAAACAAATTGTTGATTTCCCTATTAATAACAGGTAAAAACGATGTGCTATCTTTCTTTAAGTAATCGATTTCTTTGAGATGGTCGTACCGACTGTAAATCGCAGCTGCCTGTTTAAAATCTCCCATATTTCTATAACTATTGGCCAGATCCATATACGATTGGGAGTACGCGGGTCTCAATTTATAAATGTTTCTATATACTTCATGTGCTTCTTTTGGCATCGCGTAGGCTTCGTATACATAGGCCAAGGCTTTTAAAGCAATTGGGTTTTCTTCAAAAAGCCGCTTATACTCTTGCACTATTCCCTTGGCTTCTTTTTTTCCCTCGAACTTATCCAATAATACCGTACACACATCCAAAATGTACGAATAAGAAGTACCATAAGCCTTTCGGTTTTGATTATATACCGAAAGGGCCTCTTGTATATGTTTGCTGCTTTTGAGTTGCTTTAAATAACTTGGACTATTTTGTAATACTCTTTCACTATTTATAGCGTCGTTGGTATAGGTATTATTATCCAATCGAGCCGAGTCATAAGCCCTCCCATCACTATCGCGAAAACCGTACTCCGTATTATTCGTATTAATTATGGCCATTCCGCCCGTACCTTCCTTGCCGTATCTATATATAGATTCCGGTGCCGGCATTATGGCAACACGTATAACCGTTCGTATATCAAGCCATGTTGGCACTTCTTTAAGAACGGTACCATCTACCTCAAAAGACAAAGGCGCCGCGCCACGCAAGGATCCAAAGTTTTGGGCAAATAGAAATCGACCTATTGAACCATTCGGATTTTCCCGAACTACGGTACCTGGTAACTGTTTTGCTATTGCATCTAAAATATCCCGCGCGTCCGTATTCAAATCTTTCCCATCAATTACCCGAAGATCATAACCGACAAGATCGGGACTCAGATACCCATGGGTCGACTTTATAATGGAAGCATCGCTAAAATAATTTTTTGCGAGATTTTCTTGTGTTTTTCGCTTTCTTTTGGAAACTACTACTTCGTCTAACTCATTTACCAGAGGTTCCATACTGATATTGATCACCCTGGCAACATCTTCTACCATTATTTCTTGTGAAATCATACCCACATGACTAAAAACCACAATATCGAGCGAACGTACTTTTAGGCTATAGGCACCCAAGGAATCTGTTTGTATTCCTTTATCGGTTCCTTTTACACTCACGTTCACCGCTGGCAATGGCTTTCCAAAATTGGTTACAACACCGGAAATGGTATTTTCCTTTGATTGCGAATAGATGGAAATACAAAAAAAGAACAGTACTAGGCTTCGAAAAACGTGTGTCATCTGGACTGGTATTTAAATTAAGTATTGTTATGTATTGGTAAGATACTGAACGTATACTTTGCGAAACTTTTCTATTTAGCAGCTAATTTACCGGAACTATGCAATCTAAATAATTGTTGGCTAGGCCCCTTGACTCCCAACTTAAAAACCTTCACCTGCTTCTTTTGTGCCATTTTACCATAGTCATAGTAAATGGTTGTTTTCAGATAGGTGGGCGTAAGGCTTTTATTTCCCAAATACCTTACATTCACTTGCCAATCCCCATTCAAGGATTTATCGATTAAATATTCTTCACACGAATAACCGGTTAATTTTTCATCCTTAATACGCTGGGAATTCGCATCCCTTGAATGTTCTGTCGTATAGTATGAACCCAACGGGTTCACAAACTGTAGTTCAAATTCAGCTTCTCCATTATTCCATTCGAATACCAAGCGCGTACCATCAAAATCTTCTTCCCAAACGTGTTCTTTCCCATCGTCCAAAGCAAATACTTCCTTTCCTTTAAGCATCATCAAATTATTCCACTCTCTATC
>CALIIC010000061.1 GCA_938020445.1 uncultured Flavobacteriaceae bacterium
TTGTTTTGAGCCTGCGCGTTTATAACACTTTCACTTTTTACATCATTGTGAGCAATAATAATTTCGTGTCCTTTTTTCTGCAAATTATTGGCTAATGAAAATCCTACATTGCCAATGCCTATAAATGCTAATTTCATATTAAATCGCTATTTAGACAATTGTATTACAACCATTCTCGCTGCAGCTGCACCAGAGTTTTGTTGTTGCCCTGTGATTAGGTTTCCATCTTCTATAGCATAAGAACTCATTGGAGAGGCTACTTTAAAATTGGTTTCTTCAATCTTATTTGCCTCATCCTCAATTCGGTAAGGTTGGATTTTTTGACCTACTGCTTTATCTGCATAATCTTCTTCCGAATTGGCAAAACCTGTCCATGTCTTATCTTTTACAATGAGGTCTCCATCCGATTTTTTCGCTTCTAAAAGCAGCGTTGTAGCATGGCAGACTGCTGCACTCGGCTTTCCTGATTCGTAAAAGCTAGCAAATAGCTTTTGTAGGTCTTCATTTCCTTTAAACGTGTACATTGGACCTTGTCCACCTACCAAAAATATAGCCTCATAGTTTTTAACATTGACTTCTGATAATGCCATTGTACTATCCAGCATTTTATTGAACCAATCCAATTGCATATAGCCTAATGATATAACATCGTGCGCCGAATAGCCGCTCTCATCCGTTGGGTTGGAATAGCCGTCCATAACTATTTTTCCACCTTCTGTTGAAGCCAACGCTACTTCATAACCTGCTTCTTGAAAAACGTGTAACGGATGTGTTAATTCTGCAGCCCAAAATCCTATTGGCCAACCTGTTTTTTTTGAAACGGTAGGACTACTTACTACCATTAATATTTTTCCTTTATATGGCATTCCGTGAGAATGCACATAATCATTAGTTTCGTGTTTTTTAGTTTCCATTTTAGATTTTTTATGAATTAGATAATGATTCAAATTTATTTAAATTACTTACCTTTAACAATATACTTACCAATTTGTGAGATACTAACTTTTAGGATAGTATAAAGATAATCAACACATTATGCCTGATTTTATTTACAACAACAAGGTGTACTACAATCCTGTAGAGTTTGCAATGGATAGAATTGGAGGAACTTGGAAAATGCCAATATTATGGAGATTGAAAGAAAGGATATTCAGATTTGGAGAATTAAAAAAGGACATTCCGCATATTACCGACAAAATGCTGACAAGCCAATTACGTCAATTAGAAGCTGATGGATTTATCAATAGAAAAGTCTATCCAGTTGTTCCACCAAAAGTAGAATATTCCATTACCGAAAAGGGGTTGACCACCATTCCAATTATAAAGACAATACGAAATTACGGGCTTGAATTGATGGAAAAAGAAGGAATAAAGCACAAATAAAAGTTAAACGGCATAAAACATTGTGTATAAGCAATAGCGGTTTGGGTTCTACCCCCACGCTGGCGCGCATCTCTGACGCGTGCCCCTCAAGTTCAAGCGCAAGAGTCAAGCGCAAGTTCAAAACAAGTTAGGAGTTATGAGTGCAGGGATGCAAACTGATGGGAAAGGCAAACTTAACCTGAATTCAACTACTGATTACTTTGTACTGACTACTGTTTACTTTTTCATTGTTCATTGTTTATTGTCCATTGCTCATTGCCCATTGCTCATTGTTTATTGTTCATTGAAGGTTGTCTTTCCCCCTTGCTGGCGCGCGTCTCTGACGCGTGCCCTGCCCCTTAATTGGCAACCCTATTTATAAAAACCTGACACTGCACAAAAATTGCAGGGAATACGAGTATCTTACCAAATCAACAAAAGACCATTGGTAATAACCAAAAATGACCAAGAAATTTATAACGGGTGAGACCAAACAAGGTAAAACAGAATTTGTAATTCCGGACATCATAGATAAAAGAAACCTATTCATTGGAATTGAGAGTAGAAACGAATATAAAACCGGCTTGATTTGCTATACTGGTGTAGAGTTGTCTGTGGAAAAAGTCATGGATGGACTACCTGAAGAATGGCACTTAACTATTTTGCAAAAACGACGTGCTAGAAAAATCATCGATTCCTATTTAACGCAAATAAAGACGTTCAAAATAAGTAAATCAGTCAAAGTGGGAGCCAACTTCGCGTTGGAACTAGCAGATAAAAAGTAACTTTAGCCATGGTAATGGATCTCCCGACTAATTTCTCATACCGAATCATAGTTGCACCTTTAAACATTGTAAAAATTATGGGCGAAACAAACCCCTTCTTTCTACTATTCACTTTATTGTTTTTCGCATCGTTTCACAGCAAAATTTTGAGTCAAGAACTAGTCGAACAATCAGCTATAAAAATGTGTGATTGTATTGAATTAAATGAATACAAAAATGCCAGTGAAGTTGGGCCATGTTATGACAAATTATTAATCAAACATGAAAATCTCATTCAAGAATACTACGATACTAAGGAGCTATCCGAAGTACAGATCAATGAATTTTTTAACAAAATTGCTGCCAAAACGGCAAGCAATTGCGAATACATTAAGGAAAACTTCCCTACAGGAATTGTTGGCGAAAAAAGAACGAAACAATCAGATGTCAAATGCGATGATTTAAAGGAGGGCGAATTTTACTATCTCACTCAAAGACCCGCTTCTAAAATTCAGGATACAACTTTTGTATCGATATCAAAGGACAACTACTACGAAAAAATGAGAAATAGAACCACCTATTCTTATTCTAAAATTGTTTGGAAAGACAACTGCCGGTATGATTTGATATTTGAAAAAAGTGATGACCCATTTAAAAAGGAATTGATAAAAAAAGGAGAATTGTTCCGTTATGAAATCATAGCGAATGAGGAGAAGTCTTTTTTTGTTGAAATTGACTACAAGGGAACCGTATTTCAATACCAAATATTCAAGACAAACTAATGCCCCCCATGCTGTCTGGAGTCTCTGACGCGTTCTTCTCAAGTTCAAGCGCAAGAGTCAAGTACAAATTCAAAACAAGTTATGAGTTCAGAGTTAGGAGTTAGGAGTGCGGGGATGTAGACTGATGGGAAAGGCAAACTTAACCACTGATTACTTTGTACTATTCACTGATTACTTAGTACTGTTTACTTTTTCATTGTTCATTGTTTATTGTTTATTGCTAATTGTTATATGATAGATGACGCTAACATCGAATTCAGCTACAAAACAAGTTCAAAACAAGTTATGAGTGGTAAAAATAGACGTAAGACATAAGACCGCTGCGCTGAAAGACAAAAGATGTGAGTTCAGAGTTAGGAGTTATGAGTGCGGGGATGTAGAGTGCTGGGAAAGGCAAACTTAACCACTGATTACTTTGTACTATTCACTGCTTACTGATTACTTAGTACTGTTTACTTTTCATTGTTCATTGTTCATTGTTCATTGTTTATTGTTGATTGTTCATTGTTATATGATAGATGACGCTAACAGCGAATTCAACTTCTGATTACTTTGTACTGACTACTGATTACTTGTTCATTGTTTATTGCCAATTGTTCATTAAAAATCTCGTTCATTAGCACAAAAAAAATAGTCGTTCAGTTTTCGGTTGCACTGCAGATTTCATAGGCGTTCTTTTGCCCTATGCAATCATACAAAAAACTACTCACGACCTTTTTGCTGGCTTCGCTACCGATTCCCGGTATTGCGCAGGAATTCAAAGCCAACCTGTTTGTACGTGCCCCCCAAGTGGTTCATTACAACTTCAACCAAAATGAAATAGGATACAGTCCGGTGATATCCGTCGGAACCGGGCTTTCGCACAAATCCAAATTCATTGAACTGGCCACTTTTATCAATGAAAGCGATGTTTATGGGTTTTACACCTTTTTTGGAACCACCCTTGCTACAAAAGAAGTAGGCAGCAATTGGAAACTACATACCAACTATTTCGGAGAAGTCGCCTATGTACCAAAACAGTCTGCGGATGCTGCTACTTTCACTTATACCACCGGACTTTGTTTTTTCCTTAACTACGGTTTTGAATGGGGCTCGATCGGGCTGCCCTTGTGTGTCGGGATTGCCTACAATCAAAAAAACTTGAGCCTAAATACAAGAACCATCCTGAATCTATCGCTAAACCTAAACTAGAAAAATGGAATTCAAAAAACTACATCATCAAGAGAAGCCGCTCCTACTTTGTAATGTTTGGGACGCGGCAAGTGCCAAACTAGCGGAACACTTAAACTTTCAAGCCATGGGCACCTCCAGCGCTGCCATCGCGCGGATGCTAGGTTACCAAGACGGAGAGGAAATGGCCTTTTCCGAAATCGAATACTTCGTTCAAAGAATTGGTTCCATATCCAAGCTGCCCCTATCGGTGGACCTGGAAGCTGGGTATGGCCGTGAACCAAAGGAGATTGCTGCAAACATTGAGCGCTTGGCGCATTTGGGCGTTGTTGGCATCAACATCGAAGACAGTATCGTTCTAAAGGATAGAACCTTGATAAACGAAAATGAATTCGCCCAGACGCTTTCAAACGTGCGGCAGCTGCTTGAAAAAGCAGGCGTCCCCATGTTCCTAAATGTACGAACCGATCCGTTTTTAGGAGGCCATCCGAACCCGCTCCTTGAAACAAAAAAACGCATCAAGGTATACGAAAAAGCAGGGGCCGACGGTATTTTCGTCCCTTGTGTGGAGAAAAAGACCGATATTGAGGCCATTGTAAAGGCTACAAACCTACCGATAAACGTGCTGTGCATGCCCCACCTTCCAAATTTTGAGACCCTAGAAATATTGGGCATCAAACGAATTAGCATGGGCAATTTCTTATTTGACAGCATGCATACCGGTCTTGAAGAAATAACAAAAACGGTTTTGAGCGACCAATCATTTAAATCGATCTTTTAGCATGTTGGTAACCGAAAAGAAAAAAATAGCAAGCTTTTACAAGGCCTTGTTAAACAGGGAACAAGCATTCGTTGGTATTTTCTTTGTAGGGGTAAAAACAACCGCGGTTTTCTGCATTGCAACCTGCAGGGCACGAAAACCAAAATTGGAGAATGTCGAATTTTATACCACCTTCAAAGAGGCCTTGGACAATGGTTACCGGCCCTGCAAAATTTGCAAACCGACCCAAAATGCCCACCAAGCACCCGAACAGGTAGCAATTGCAATGGACTTGGTCAAAAACCACCCAAAAGAAAAAATCAGCGATTTCAAACTTCGCCAAAACAACGTACGTCCGGAAGTTGTTCGCAGATGGTTCAAAAAAAATTATGGCATTACTTTTCATGCCTACCAGCGAATGTATCGAATAAACAGCGCATTTCAAGAACTGAAGACCCGTAAAAAAGTAACTGCGACCGCCTTTGATACCGGCTATGAATCCTTGAGTGGTTTTGGGTATACCTATAAAAAACTCCTTGGGCAATCGCCACAAAAAAGCCTGGAAGAAAACATTATTCTTATCAGTAGGTTGACCACCCCGATCGGCCCCATGTTCATTTGTGCGACCGAAAAGGGAATTTGCCTTTTGGAATTTGTAGACAGAAGAATGCTCGAAACGGAATTCAAAGATTTACAACGGCTGCTAAAGGCCAGAATCATAACGGGCGAAAATATGCACATTGTACAGGCCAAAAAAGAACTATCGGAATACTTTGATGGCAAGCGAACTATTTTTGATGTAAAGGTGCATACGCCCGGTACCGATTTTCAAAATTCGGTATGGAATTGTTTGAGAAAAATACCGTTTGGAGCAACCGCAACCTATACGCAACAAGCTGAAAGAATCAACAAACCAAAAGCCATTCGCGCGGTCGCCAGCGCAAACGGGCGCAATCGGATTTCCATAATCGTTCCGTGCCACCGTGTCATCGGCACCAATGGGCAATTGACGGGTTACGGCGGGGGAATCGAACAAAAACGTTGGTTGCTAGACCACGAAAGCGAAAACGCACATACGGATGGTTGATCAATAACAAGTTCAAGCACAAGAGGCAAGTTCAAAACAAGTTATGAGTGGTAAAAATAGACGTAAGACATAAGACCGCTGCGCTGAAAGACAAAAGATGTAAGTTCAGGGATGTAAACTGATGGGAAAGGCAAACTTAACCCCTGCTTACTGACCTCTGTTTACTTTGTACTATTCACTGCATACTGATTACTTTGTACTGACTACTGTTTACTTTGTACTATTCAATGCTTACTGATTACTTTGTACTGATTACTTTTTCATTGCTCGGTGCTCGGTGCTCGGTGTAAAAAACACAAATTCAAATGCAAAATAAGTTATGAGTGCGGGGATGTAGACTAATATGAAAGGCAAACTTGACCTGAATTCAACTTCTGATTACTTTGTACTGACTACTGATTACTTTTTTGTTGTTCATTGTTTATTGCCAATTATTTACTGACTACTCAATACTTATTACTTAGTACTTAGTACTGCCTACTATTGTTATTCAATCCGAGCTATTGGGAATCATCACGGTCATGACAATTTGGGTTCCTTTTTCGTCACTATTTATGTCAAATGTTCCCTCCAATTGTTGCATTAGAAGAGTAGCCAATGTCAATCCAAAAGAGTCATTCTTTTTAGTTTCCAAGGGTAGCGAGATGCCAATACCATCATCTGAAATGAGTATTTTCAACTGTTCTTTTTCTTTCCGCACCCGTATATTCAAGTGACCGGATTCTCTATTTTTAAAAGCATGTTTAAAGGAATTGTAAATCAGCTCATTTACCACAATACCGAGATTGATAGTGGTATCAATATCCAGAATAGTGTCCTCGCTTTGTACTTCATATGTTATTTTGCGTGTACCGAAATCGAAGGAATCGAAGATAGCGTTTATCAATTCGTTCAGGTAATTCTTTAAGTTAATGGTGCCCGGTGTACGGCTATTATATAAGGTTCTATGTACCAAAGCCATAGAGGCAATTCTTGCTTGGCTGCGTTTTAAAAACTGATTGATCTCGCCATCTCCTGTATGTTCTCCTTGCAGATTGAGCATGCTGGTTATTAGCTGAAGGTTATTCTTAACGCGATGATGAATTTCTCGAATGAGCACTTCCCGTTCTGCAAGCGCATTTTCTAATAGGGCCCTCTTTTCCATAAGATCTTGGTTCTTTAGGGCCAGTTCTTTATTCAATTTCCCCTTTGTTTTGAAACGACTGTACAACCCACCGGCGATGACCAGTGCAAAAATCAAAGCACCGGTCAAGGCATAGTTTTGAAAACGCTTGCGAACGAGGGAAAGTTCTTTCGCCTTGTTTTGTGTATTCAGCTTTTGGATTTCCTTTTCTTTCTCCAAGGTCCTATATTCTACTTGTAATTTGTTGATATTCGCATTGGTCCTTTCATTCTTGATCGAATCCGCTATGCGAATCGAGAGCTTGTAGTTTTTTAAAGCCTCTTGGGGCCTGCCTTGCATAGAATCCAAGGTAGAAATAAGGTCGAAAATATAGGGTTGTTCAACCACGATACGCTGTTTTTTTGAAATTTCCAAGGCTTTTTCAGCATGGACCCTAGCTTTATCGAGACGCTCCATTCGTATGTTGGCCAAGGCTAAATTTTGCAAAGTGAAAACATAGCCTTCGTAGTTCTTCGATTTTCCATAAATATCAAGGGCCCTATAATTATACATAACAGCCTTGGCCGGTTCATTCAAATCGGCATACAAAGCAGCCAACGTATCATAGGTAGTTGCCAAGTAATCACTATTGTCCATTTTCTCCGCATAGATTTTCGCTTTTAAAGCGCATTGAAGTGATACATCCAAGTCTGCTAAATTGTAATAGCACGCACTCATGTTAATATTGCTCAAATAGTTTTGAAGGTTTGACGCTCCTGCTTTGCCATATTCAAGCGCTTTTTTAAAACTTTCGATAGCTTTTCGAAAACGATTGTTTTTTAAAAAAGTAACACCAATGCTATTGTGGATATTTCCGATACGATAAATGTTCTGTGCTTTTTCGAAGTAGTCTAAGGCGACGGTATAATTATCCATAGCAGTATCTAATTCCTGTTGTCTGCTATGAAAAATACCAAGGGCACTATGATACTGACCCAAAAGATCAAATTCATCGGTCGCTATCTTAGGAACAAGTTCTTTGGCCTTTGTAAAATACACCTCCGCAGAATCTATCTTTCTCATAGAAACGAACGATGAACCCATGCTGAAATAGGATTGAAACAACGGGTGAACCGTTGCAAGCTTCCGAGCAATTTTGATTTTTTGGTGGTTTAACAACACGGTCGCCGAAAATTCTCGTTTCATTGCTTTGTAGCGCTCGCGGACAGCCAATATATCAAAAGACTGTTGCGAATTCTTTGTACTGGCAAGATCCGTCGCATATTCAATAAAAACCAATGCCGAATCATTATGGACATTGGTATAGGCGTTTGCGATACCCAAGTATATTTCAAAAGAATCTTTTTGACCTGATTTTAATTCTTTTAAGAGTTCGGCAATGCGCTGCCCATATGTTTGATTGGCTTGCGCAGTTCCTCTTAAAGGGCCAAAAAACAAAAGGCTGAGAAAAATTATTTTCGGAAGAATGTTCGTACGGATCATCAATGTATTGGCGGACTTCAATAGGCTTTTAACGGACTATCTTTATAGATTAGGAAACTAGTTACTGGTAAAATAACTAAAAAAAGAAAAAATCACCTTCCGAAATGCTTAAAATTCAGTCTAGCCGCTGTAAACCCCATAACCAGAATACGCCTTTCAACGCAACCGTACTTCGTCAAATACAAACTCAAACACAAGTATCAAATGCAAATGCCAAACAAGTTATGAGTGATGAGCGTATAGATGATAGTCAATCAAATTCAATAGAAGTTGTTTGTAACTTGCTGGGAGATTGTCAACTACTTTTTAGTTAATACCTATTACTTAGTACTGTTTACTTAATACTGTTTACTCAATACTTAGTGCCGCCAATCGCCAACGGCCAACTGCTTACTAACCACGCTACCCCCTTCCTTTAACATTTTTTAACCCTCTCGCCTGTAAGTAGTTTGTACATTCGCCTACAAAGCTGAAAAAGAAACACCCATGCATACATTTAAAACCATCTTGCTTGCAACCGTCGTCTTGTTTACGATCAGTTGCCAATCACATGAGAAAGAAAATAAAAAGGCCACCATGGCCGAAACAAGTCCTGTAGCCTCTATGGAAACGGAAAAAATGTCACCTCAAGACTTGAGTGACTATGAAACCGCCTATTTCGCCAGTGGATGTTTCTGGTGTGTGGAAGCTGTTTTTGAAAGCGTAAAAGGGGTAAAAGAAGCAGTTTCGGGCTATGCGGGAGGCACAGAAGACAACCCAACCTATGACCAAGTAGGCCGTGGTCTTACCAGTCATGCCGAAGCCGTGAAAGTCTATTACGACCCAAAGGTTATTTCCTTTACCGCCTTGGTACAGGTATTTTTCGGTTCGCACGATCCCACGAGCCTCAACCGACAAGGACCCGATAGAGGGCCTCAGTACCGCTCCGTGGCATTTTACAAAAACGAAGAAGAAAAGAAAATTATTGATGCCTATATTGGCGCTTTGAACGACCAAAACGTCTACGACGGTGCCACCATTACAACCGAGGTGACGGCCTTCACCAAATTCTATGATGCGGAGGACTATCACCAGGATTATGAGAAGAAACACCCGAACAATTCGTATATCACGAATGTTTCGATCCCTAGACTGAATCGTTTCAAGAAAAATTTCCCCGAATACTTGAAAGAATCAGCGCATTAATACAAAAACGCCTCATATAAGTTCAAAAAAGCGACCTCGACCGGTCGCTTTTTTATTTGTGAATATTACGGCCTATATTTAGTAGCTTAAACGAACATCATCAAAAAATGAAAAAAGCTACTTTTTCTACGCTCCTTTGCAGCGTGCTTGCGACCGTACTTATTGTAGGTTGTGCCGAAGCTCCCAAAGACGAAACTCCCTGGATCTCTTTATTTGACGGTGAAACACTGAACGGGTGGGTTCAAAAAGGAGGCGAAGCAACCTATGAAGTGCGAAACAATACCATTGTAGGCACCACGGTACATGATACCCCAAATTCCTTTATGACCTCAGAGAAAATGTACGGGGACTTTATTCTTGAATTCGAGTACCTCGTAGATTCTACTATGAACTCGGGAGTGCAGATCCGTAGCAATAGCTTCCCCCATTATATGAATGGGCGCGTGCACGGGTATCAGGTTGAAATAGATCCGTCGGAACGCGCTTGGAGCGCAGGTATCTATGATGAGGCCCGCAGGGGGTGGCTCAATACCTTGGAAGAGAATCCTACCGCCCAAAAAGCCTTTAAGCAAAATGATTGGAACAAATACCGGATAGAGGCCATCGGCGACACCCTCAAAACCTGGATCAATGGCGTACCTGCCTCCTACTTGATCGATGACCGCACGGCCGAAGGCTTTATAGGGTTGCAGGTGCATAGCATTGGCAAGGATCATACGGAAGGCACTGAAATTGTATGGAAAAATATTCGGATCCTAACGGACAGCCTGTCAAAATATACGACCCGCTCTCCCCTATCCCCTATCATCACTAAAAACCAACTGACCAATGGCGAAGCCAAAGACGGCTGGCAATTGCTATGGGACGGCAAAAGCACTAATGGTTGGCGCGGGGCCCGACTCGATGAGTTTCCCGAAACCGGTTGGGAAATCGAAGAGGGTATCTTAACGGTGCTCCCATCGGGTGGGGAAGAATCGGCCGCCGGAGGCGATATTGTCACTAAGGAAGTGTACGGAGATTTCGAATTAAAACTGGATTTTAAAATAAGCGAAGGCGCCAATAGTGGTATCAAATATTATGTAGATACCGATTTGAACAAAGGCCCGGGATCTTCCATCGGTTTGGAATATCAGATTCTCGACGATGCGCGCCACCCAGATGCCAAACTGGGAAACCATGAGGGAAGTCGCACCGTTGCGTCCCTTTACGATCTTATCAAGGCCGACCCGAGCAAGCATATGAACGCCATCGGCGAATGGAATACGGCGCATATTGTTTCCAAGGAAGGCCATACCGAGCATTGGCTCAATGGTACCAAAGTATTGGAATACGAACGCAAAAGCGACGCTTATAAGACCTTGGTCGCTGAAAGCAAGTATGCCAAATGGCCCAATTTCGGGGAAGGGGATGCCGGCCATATTTTACTGCAAGACCACGGCGATAAGGTGTCCTTCCGGAATATTAAAATTAAACCCATACAAAACGACCAGCCATGACAACACGACGTAACTTTATCAAAAAGACAGCCTCCGGAACCGCCGCTGTGACCCTTGGCGGCCTCGTATTTCCACAAGCTGGAATGGCGAACATCTTGGGGGCCAACGATCATATCAATTGTGCGGTCATTGGCGTGCGTAGCCGGGCAAAGGCCCATGTTTTGGCCATTCACAAAGATTCCAATGCCAAGATTCTTTACAATTGCGATGTGGACGATACCATCATCGAAGCCCATAACGAGTGGTGCCAGTCAACCATCGGGTATGTTCCCAAGGTAGAAAAAGACTTTCGGAAAGTATTGGAAGACAAGGATGTAGATGCGGTATTCATCGCAACTCCCGAACATTGGCATGCTCCTATGGCGATCATGGCCATGCAGGCAGGAAAACATGTGTATGTTGAAAAACCCTGTAGCCACAATGCACATGAGAACATACTGCTGACCGAGGCTCAAAAGAAATACGGGATGAAAGTGCAGATGGGGAATCAACAACGCTCCGCGGCCACCTCCATTATGGCGATCAAGGATATTAAAGAGGGCATCATAGGCGACGTTTATAAGGGAGAAGCCTATTATTCGAACAATCGCGGGTCTATCGGAAAAGGAAACGTCATTGATGTGCCCAAGACCTTGGATTGGGAACTATGGCAAGGACCGGCACCAAGAGAATCGTACCGTGATAATATTCACCCCTATAATTGGCATTGGTTCCGCACCTGGGGCACGGGGGAAGTACATAACAACGGCACCCATGAAATTGATATCTGCCGCTGGGCCTTGGGGGTTGATCTGCCGGAAAGCGTTACCTCTTTTGGAGGCAAGTACACCTACGAAGATGATTGGCAATTCGTTGACAACCAGCAGGTCACCTATAAATTCAAGGATGACAAATTTATCACTTGGACCGGGCATAGCCGCGGAGTCCTGAAGCCCGAACGTCCCGGACGGGGCATCACCATCTATGGTAGCAAAGGGTCTATTCAATTAGATCGTAATTTTTACAAGCTTTATGACCTGCAGGGCAATCCCCTCAAATTTGAATTTGAAAGAGGGGCCAGTGCCACCACCAATACGCGTGGGGAAGGACAATTAGACGTGAACCACGTCGCCAATTTCTTCGCGGCCATTCGAAAAGACGTTTCCTTGAATGCGGAAATAAAAGATGCCAGTATTTCGACCATGCTCTGCCATTATGGTAATATGGCGCAAGATGCGGGCGAAACACTAAAAATAGATACGGCTACCGGTAAGGTTCTCAACAATGAAAAGGCCATGAAAAGCTGGAAAAGGGAATATGCCGAGGGGTGGGAACCCAAATTATAGGCAGCAAGGCCTTATTTAATAAACAATGAACTGAAAATGAAACGAAGAACGTTTGTTATAAAGAGTAGTATGGCCACGGCGGCAATGGGTACCTCAACCCTTGCCCTAGGTAAGGTTTTTAAGCAACGGCCGAATGATACGATACGCTTGGGAATTATTGGAACCGGTGATCGTGGCGGGGGGCTTATCCCCTTTGTAAACCAAATTGAACAACTGGAGGTTGCCGCTTGTTGCGATGTGATTCCCGCGCGACTGGACAAGGCGTTGAACTTGGTATCGGAGAAAAAGGCCCAAGGGTATAAAGACTACCGTACGCTTTTGGAAAACCCGGACTTGGATGCTATTTTGATAGCCACTCCTTTAAACACCCATTCCAAAATCGCCATCGATGCCCTGGATGCAGGAAAACATGTGTATTGCGAAAAGACGATGGCCAAGGGGTTTGTTGGCATCGAAAACCTAGTGGCGAAAGTGACCCAAAGCAACCAACAATTTCAAACGGGGCACCAATATCATAGCTCTCGTTTGTATACGCATGTAGTTGATCTGATCAAGAACGGAAAAGTAGGTAAAATTACCGCTTTTGAATGCCAATGGAATCGGAATGGCGACTGGCGAAGGCCCGTTCCAGAACCCGAATTGGAGCGGCTGATCAACTGGCGTATGTACCGGGAATTCTCTGGCGGATTGGTCGCGGAGCTTTGCTCCCATCAAATCGATTTTGTCAACTGGGTTACAGGTTCCGTTCCCGAAAAGGTAATGGGTGTCGGCGGCATCGACTATTGGAAGGATGGCCGCGAAACCTATGACAACGTACACCTCATCTATAGCTACCCGAACGGTGTAAAGGCAAAATTCACCTGTTTGACCAGCAATGCAATGAACGATTATCAAATTAAGGTCATGGGTGACAAGGGTACCCTATTGCTCGATTATAATAAGGCTTGGTTCTTTCCCGAAGGCAGCTACAAAAAAGAAAAAGGAACCGTAGATGGCGTTGCAGGTGCCACCGTACAATGGGAACAGGGAAAAGGGATCCCTATCGAAGTGGGCCATGCCGACCCTAGCAAGCAAGCCCTCATGGATTTTAAGGATAGCATTATAGACAATAAAGCACCTGCTTCAAATGTCATTACCGGCGCGAAGGCGGCTATTTGCGTGCAAATGGGGCTAGACGCGATGCATACCGATCAGATTGTGGCTTGGAAAGATGTTCTTTAGTGCGTAGTACTAAAAAGAGGCAGCGCCATCGGTATTTGTATCCGCTACTTTTAATAGGCTGGTTTGCGCTACATTCCTGTGCTTACGATATAGATCAAAAGGGCGGCACCAAGGGCAATGGAGACGTCAGAAAGGAACAACGGAACATCGCTGCTGAATTTCATACCATTGATGCGTCGGAAGATTTGACCGTATTTGTGACCCAAGCGGCCACCTTAAATGTCACGGTAGAAGCCGACGCCAATATCATAGATCTTATCGGAACGAATCGTGAGGATGGGACGCTTTTTATACATACCCATAAAAACATTGGTAGGGCAACAAAGAATGTATATATCTCCTTGCCTAAAATTTCGAACATCATTGTTTCGAAAGGTGCTATCTTAAAAACAACAGGAACTATAAAAGCCGAAAGCGCAGCAGTAAACGTCGGCACCGGATCAATGGTAAAGGCACAATTTTCTGTGGATGAACTAACCGTAGATAGTAAGGAAGGGGCAAGTATACTACTATCTGGCAGCGCAAAGAAGTTAAATGCCACAGTAACCTCGGGAAGCAGCATCGATGCAAAAAAATTCAGTGTTGCCAAATGCCAAGTGAATGCCCAATATGGTGGAAGGTTATGGGTACACGTTTTGGACAGTTTAGAGGCCGACTCCAATACGGGCGCCGCCGTTTACTACCTAGGGGAACCTTCCATAAACAAAGAAAAATCGCTCTCAGGTACCGTGGAGAAATATTGATTTTGAATTGGTAGCCTCTTAAGTTTCTTTATCTTAGACTTTGTTTTCTACAATACCCTAAACCCTTGAATATCCTCCTCATTCAAATTGCCGCGTACCTCATGGTCATCTCATTGATCATCGGTAGCACTTTTGGCATCCTATTGATCCTTACCAAAAGGAAACATCGGAAAGCCAATCGTTTTGTTGGTTTTATTGTTCTTATCATGGCCCTTTGGCAGTGCTTGGTCGTCGTCAATAGTTGGGGAACTTGGGATTCCTTTCAATTCTTGTATTGGATACCCTTTTCAAATTTGCTGGCCGTAGGCCCCTGTATTTATTTATATACTTCTTATAGAACGACTCAAAAAACGCCCCTACAATGGCAGTCTGTTTTACACTTTGTCCCATTGCTCATCGAATGGGTCCTATTTTTTGGATCACACTCCCAAGGTACGTTGGAAAATTATCAGACCTATACGCTGTTAAGCACCCGTTTTATGATGCAGTTAATGGCGGTTACCTCCATTGGCACCTACTCTTATATTTCGATCAAACAACTAAGGCTTTTTGAGACAGGGGAGAATTCCAAGGAGACGCCCAACAACAGCGCAGATCTAAAAGCAATCACCCGAGCCATTTTAATTTTTGCCAGTTTATGGGGCCTTTGGTTGCCCTATGCCCTCATCAATCACTTTGGGTTCAATTACTATATGAGCGACTATGATTTTTATCCGCTCTACCTCCTCATTTGGTTTTATACGGTTTGGATGTGCGTCAGGCTCTTTTTAAAGGCAGAAGTTGTTTGGGTTGAAAAAAGCCGAAGAAAAAACAATACAAAAAAAAGAATATCCGACACCCTCTTGAAACAGGCGAACTTGCTGCAAGCGCAAATGGCCAAAGGGCGTTATTATTTAAACGCTGACTTAACACTGCAATCGCTGGCAACCGAATTGACCATGAACCCACATGCGCTATCTCAAACCATCAATGATGCCTTGAATCAACGCTTTTCCGATTTTGTAAACGAATACCGTATCAAAGCCGTTATCGAAAAACTGAATGATCCCCAGTATGCCAATATCACCGTTTTAGGAATGGCCTATGATAGTGGCTTTAATTCAAAAACAACCTTCAACCGCGCCTTTAAAAAAGTAACCGGCAAAACTCCCAAAGAATACCGGGAACAACTCCTCAACTCCTAGTTTTTAGGTATCATCTTATAAACTGGCACGACCGACACCCCTACGTTCCGTTCATTTGTACTCGTTGTATGAATCCTTTAATCGCTACAAATGAACTTTAAAAATCCGATACTTCTTTCACTAATCTGTATTTGCGCCAAGGTATGTTCGCAGAACCTGCCAAGCCTTGTACATGACAAAAATATCAACGCCACCTTTTCAATCGTCGCCTATGACCCAGACGAGCAAGAATGGGGAATCGCTGTTGCCACTGACAATATTTACGTAGGCAATTCAACCATTTATATAGAACCTGGCGTGGGCGCTTTTTCCGTAATTGCAGAAACAGCACCTGATTATGGTTTGGACGGCTTGGCACAGCTAAGGGACGGAACTCCTATAAAAGAGGCTCTTGAGAACATACGAAAAAATGACCCGGAGGCACACTTTCGTCAAGTCTCGGGAATCGATGCCAAGGGTACTCCCTATGCTTTTACAGGAGAATCCCTGAACTACTGGAAAGGCCAAGCGGCACATCAGCTTGGTAAGAACTACGTTGTTATGGGGAACCAATTGGCAGATAGCGTATTGCAACAAATGGCCGCGAGCTTCGAAAATGCAAGCGGTACCCTCCCCGAACGCTTATTGAAAAGCCTGCTTGCCGGTCAAAAAGCAGGCGGACAACTAAGTGGAAAGCAATCGGCCGCATTGGTCGTAAAAGGTAGCCATCATGAGTGGTTCAACCAACTTGATCTGCGTGTAGACGACTCCAAGACCCCCTTTAAAGATCTGCAAAGGCTCCTGAACTATCATTATGGCAGAATTCGTACCAATCAAACCCTGTATGCACTTCGCATGAACAACCGCGAACGAGCGGAACGCTTGTTGGCAGAAGCCGAAACCCTGACCCAAGGTTGGAACGGCATGTATGGAAAATTGGCCCTCGCCCATATCCTACTGGGAGATGAAGATAAGGCCGTGACAATCCTCTTAAAAGCAATTGCGGAAAATCCAAAACGAGCCACTATGCTATCCACTTTTTACTGCCTGCGGGAGCACCCAGAACTAAGATCCTATTTTAAGGAGGATGCGTTTTCTGTTAAAGATTGGAACAACGCCATTACCCTTTTATTACAATTGAATAGAATAGTCGAAGGAATCACCTTAGCAAAACGTACCTTGCAGAAATATCCCGATGCTTCCTATACCCACTATCTTTTGGGAAAAGGGCTAAGTGCAAACAAGGATATGGAAAAAGCCAAAGTCAGTTTGGAAAAGGCAATCGCACTGGATGCCTCGAACATAGAGGCAAGGCAGTTTTTAGAAAGCCTTCATGAATAGACTTGTCGCCCTCAGTTCAAAACACCTATCCGTTACGGATCGTCTTCATTTCATTGATGCCTTACGCGCATGGGCTATTTTAATGATGCTACAAGGACATTTTGTGGCCGGGCTGTTGTCAGATTCATTCCAGGATAAGGAGATGCCCCTTTTTGCGGTTTGGAGTTATTTTCGCGGTATTACCGCGCCGGTGTTCTTTGCGGTTAGCGGGTTTATTTTCGCATTTCTTTTGGTTCGAAATAGTAGCACGGGTATTCAAAACCCACGCGTAAAAAAAGGTGCCATTCGAGGAATACAACTAATGGCAATTGGGTACTTTTTACAGATACGTTTTGCCTTGTTGTTTCAAGGTACGCTTCACCCTTCCTACAATATTGTACATGTATTGCAATGCCTAGGTGTATCGATTCTTATAATCATTCTGCTGTATTTGCTGTGTTACCGACTTGTTATTTGGGTGTTTGCAGGGGTGCTATGCACCATAACGCTGGTTTTGTTCCTATTCAAAAACACTTACGAAAATTGGGACCTTGCCTATTTACCCGAATTCATCGCAAATTATTTCACCAATGCCCATGGGTCTGTCTTTACCCTATTCCCATGGGTGGGTTTCGCTACTTTTGGGGCATTCTTGGCGGTATTGTTTGCTCAAAACCATCAAAAAAAGCATTTTTATGCCTACGCCATAGCAGCCACCGCTGTACTTGGTTATCTACTGGTTTTCCAAGCTTCCGGGGTAATTTCAGCTATTGGGGACTTCATGGGAATGGCCTACACAGAACACCACCCTGCCAATAGTTACCTTTTTGAACGCCTGGGCGCCGTACTCCTTATGTTTGCCTTTTTTATTGCGTTTCGGTCGTATTTAAATCAAAAAATACTTCTGACGATCGGTCAAAAGACGCTACCGATCTACATTGTTCATTCTGTAATTCTTTACGGGAGCATCACCGGGCATGGCTTAACCAGGTATTATTATCATGCGTTGTCACCCACCGTAGTACTATTCGGCGCGGTACTGTTTGTTTTCGGAATATGTGCGGTCGTTATCGGTTTTGAGAAGTACCGAGCTCTTTTAAATTATAAGAACGATACGTTTAGTACCGAATAGTACCCATTTGAATCATTCGTTTCGTCGATAGGGATGTACTTTATTCAACAGGTAATGTAAGAAATTACTATCTTTAAGATTGAATTGTCAACCCCAAAGACACTTTACCTATGAGAAATGCCGCAGTACTATGCTGTCTTTCAATGCTGTTCGCATGCACTGAAACGACCAAAAAAAAAGACCATCAAATCATCGAAGTACAAAAAACAGAACAGCCCCCAACCATTGATGGGCTGGCAAACGATCGTATTTGGCAACAAGTTGCTTGGTATTCAATTGATCAAAATTGGATGGGCGGCCCCTATTCTCACGAGGACTTTAATGGGCGTTACAAGCTTTCCTGGGATCAAGATGCCCTTTATCTACTGGTAGAAATAACCGATGACGTTCGTTTTGACAAAACGAAAGACCCGTTAAAACTCTACTGGGACGATGATTGTCTTGAAATCTTTATAGACGGTGACAATTCTGGCGGCCTGCATCAATACAGTCATAATGCATTTGCCTATCACATTGCCCTGGACGGGAACGTGGTAGATATTGCACCGGATAAATCCGAAACCTTGTACAACGAGCATCTCGTTTCGGCCATCACAACAGATAACCAACTCACCACTTGGGAGATTGCCCTAAAGGTGCATACAGAGGACTATAAGGAAGGGGAACAAAACGAGCCCATGGCCCTTTCAAAGAAGAAAAAAATGGGTTTTGCCCTGGCGTACTGCGATAATGACGGAAGTACGGAACGAGAAAATTTTATAGGGTCGGTATTTATATCCGGGGAGGATAAGAATCAGGCGTGGATCAATGCCGATATATTCGGGACCTTGCTACTGGAAGAATGATCAATCAAAAATAACATCACTGTACTTGGAGTTGATAACGATGCTCCCTCCATTGGCTTTCGAAATATGGTATCCTTTTTGAACGACCGTATTGTGGTTTTTGGTGCGCACTAAATGAAGCTCCGCCGGGCAGTCAAACTTAGAAGAAGTACCGTTCACATAAATAGTGAAGGGCGTACTGGGTGTTTCACACAGTAATTCTGAATTCTGCAATGAAATATCAATATCACTGAAGTTTTTTCCAATGTCATTTATTTTCAAAGGCCCGTATTTACTCTTAACGTATAGTTTATCTACCAGTCTGTTTATCGTCACATCAGAAGAGGTAGCGATCAATCGCAGATTCTTTACCTCCTCTAAAGCCACCTGATCCGAATAATCGGCCTGTAACTGTCCGTAATTCCACTTTTGTACCGCAACAGGGGAATAGGAGGCTACGATGGTAGTCTCCTTCCCGTCGATGGTAAAGGCACGCAAATTTGAATAAGACAAATTTGCGTTGATGTTCTTTGTATTCTCTGCCAAGGTGACCTCGCCATGCCGAACGTCCATTTCGATTTTTAGGCCTTTGGGCATTTTAATTTTCAAGGTTTTTTTCACCTTGTAATTTTTATTCGTGCCATCCTTGGGAAAGTAAAAGATATTCGATTCATCGTTATCTCCCCTACTGATCCAGATACTGCGTGTATTGTTTTGAGAACGGGCCTCTCTCCTTTGCTCTCGTGCCCGCTCTCTGGCCGCGGCTACTTTTTCCCTTACCTCTAACCTTCTTTCGTTTTGCTCAGCGCGCCGTTTCTCTAACTTTTCTTGGCGTTCTGCTCGCTGCGCTTCTCTTTCTTTTCGCTTCTCCTCCATGGCCTTTGCCTGCTTCTCCATTCGCTTGCTCCACTCTTCCAACTCTTTTTCATACTCCTTGTTAAAGCCTTTGGAGAATTCTTTCTGCCATTTTTTCAAGTATTTCTCTCCATCTTCCTTAAACGCTTGGTAGTCGAAATTTTGTTTTGGCATCGGAGGCATCGGAGGCATTTCATGCATCATCGAAAAGTCGAAAAACAAATTCTGGGAATCTATAGAGGGCAATGCCAAGAACAAGGAATCCATTTCCAAACCTGAAGGAAAAAGGGGTTCATGCTCAAAGTGCAAATCGTCGAACATACTGACCTGATTGTTAAAGAAAAAGGTGTTCGCATTCTTCGTTGATACGCGTACCTTCTTGCTATTTCCCTGAATATCGAACGCTTCTCTCTCAAAATAGGCGGCCGCTTCCTCCTTGGTGGCTCCTTCTAAGGTAATGGTGGCTACGATCTCAATTTGATCCTGGCTCCAGGTCTCGAACTCAATATCAGTATTGCTGGTATTGATGTCCAACACCGTTTCAGGGGTCGTATTAAATACTTCCTTATAGGTTTTTGTTTCTTTTTGCCCATAAACTACTGTGCCGATTACGCACAGTAGTAGTATTGGGCTTTTAAATAATACTCGTTTCAAGCTGTTCATTTTTTGATGTTTTTAAATCGTTCAACTTCGTTTTTAATTTTTGAAGTAATTGCAAGCGTAATTGAAGGTTCTTTACCAAGGCATTAATGGTCTGGTCGTTGGGACCTAAAGTATTCAACTCGGCATTTAGCTTTTCATATTCTTTATCGAGTTCGGCCAACTGTTCCATAAAACCATCGATCATTCCTTTATTATCGGGAGAAACCTCTAGTTTGGATAACACCAGGTTAATGTTCGTGACATAATAATCCTCAACCTTCTTTAAGTCTGGAGAAAGATTTCCCAACGAAAGCGTGTTCGCTGGCTGTTCTTTCTGTTCTTCCGTAACCACCACTGCAGGAGGCGTATCCGTAATGTTGGTAGTACGAGTAAAAAAATAAATACCCGCAGAAAGCAAGATCGCAATACTGGCAGCAATCCCCATTTTCGGAAGCCAAGACTTCTTTTTTACAGGTAATTGCGTTGCTAGTTTCGTTGAAAACCGATCGGCATGCCCCTTCTTCATCGAAGGCAACTTCGATTCTTTTTCTCGATGTTCTTTAAACATGTCTCTAAGATCCTGTGCCATAATATGCGTCTTTTAATAATTCCTTTAGGTGTCCTTTCCCGCGTAACAACCTAGTTCTACAATTGCTGCCCGTGATTCCCAATATCTCGGAAATCTCGGTATGATCGTATCCCTCTACCAAAAACAGCTGCACTACATACCGGTACTTGTCCGGTAAGGACTCAATTGCGGTATTCACTTGATCGATCGTGAGCCTTTCATCAACACTCCAATCGTCGTCTTCGGCGATCTGCATGTACGTCTCGTCCAATGCGACCAATTTTTCTTTCCGTGCTTTTAAGAAATCAATGCTGCGATTCACCACGATTTTCTTTAGCCAAGCACCAAAAGTAACGTCTCCCTTAAACTGATGTATCTTTTCAAAGGCTTTAATGAACGATTCTTGCAAAACGTCTTCCGCATCATCCTCATTCTTTAAAAAGCGCATCGCGACATAAAACATACCATCACAGTATTTTTTGTAAAGCGCCATTTGCGCCTTACGGTCGTTTTGTTTACATCTCGATACAAGATCAATTTGAAACATTGGTTGGTTTCTAAATTTGGTTACAGTTGTTGCCTAAAGGACGATAAAAAAAATACGATGTTGCAAAAAACAATTATTTTTACCCAAATAAAATGTATTTGCCTTGAAACAAGTCACCATTAGCACTCCTTTTATTACTCTTATTGTACTCGATTATGGTGCTATTATTCAAAAGTTATTGATCAAGGACAAAAACGGAAACACGGTAAACGCTGTTATTGGGCATGATTTCCCAACAGCTTATACAAGGGACGACGTATTTCTTGGTGCCTGCGTAGGCAGGTACGCGGGTCGTATTTCTGGCGGTGGCTTTGAACTCGACCGTGAAACTTTTTTGCTCTACCAAGAAAACGGAGTGCACCTACATGGTGGCAAAGAAGGCTTCGGAAAAAAGTACTGGACTTTTGAGGAAGTAAGCCATGGCAATTCCCCATTCGTTCGCCTATCGTATACCAGTAAGCACTTGGAAGAGGGCTATCCCGGTAATTTGAAAGTCTCGGTCACCTATCGGTTAGAGAACAACCAACTGCATATCATTCATAAAGCGATTACCGATCGTACAACGGTCATCAACCTTACCAACCATTCCTATTTTAGATTGGATGACGCTCCAACCATCGCAAATTACGAGCTGCAACTCAACTGTTCGCATTATTTGGAAACCGACAAACAGTTGCTTCCCACAGGAAAAATTAAATCTGTTAAAAAAACCGATTATGATTTTAGGAATGAACGTCCTCTAAAAAAGACACGTTTGGATACGCCTTTCGTAATCGATACCAAAATGTACATCGCAGCGGCCATCCGCTCCCGGTTGTCAGGTATTGGCATGAAGGTAATAACCAATCAGCCCGCCATGGTAGTATACACCCCCGAGGACATGCCTGCCATCTGTTTTGAAACGCAAAACTATCCGGATGCTCCTAATTTCCCTGAATTTCCGAACAGCATTCTAAGGCCCGAAGAGGTGTACGAAAACCGTTCCCAGTTTATTTTTGATTTGGATTAAAGCGATATCCCAACCGATGCAAATCGATAAAAAAAATACCAAACGATTAAAACAGCCCTCTTTTCCGTTGTAAATAATTTCTAAAAGTAGGTGTGAATTTTAGTACCTTAGAGGAACTGAAACAAAAAAAATGAAGTTCTTAAAACGATTGATCGTTGTACTCGTGGTTCTTGGATTGCTGGGTTATTTTGTAGGCATGCCTTATATGCGTGAAAAAACCAAGAAACACAGTCCTGAAGAAACTGTTACCTACTCAGAAAACAATATGGATCTGCGGGTTACCTATTCTAGGCCTTCGAAAAAAGGAAGAGTGGTTTTTGGAGAACTTGTACCCTATGATACAGATTGGCGTACCGGTGCAAATGAACCCACCACTTTTACCACGGCATCGAATATTCAAATTATGGGAAAACAACTACCCACGGGAACTTATTCGCTATGGACCAAACCAGGAGCAACGCAATGGGACGTGATTTTCAACAAGGAAGTACCTGACTGGGGCGTGACCATTTTAAGTGGTGGAAAAGAAACCACGCGCAATGCGCAGGCAGATGCAGTCACGGTTACCGTACCCAGTGAACGTATGGCCCAAGTAGTTGAAAAATTTACAATAGCATTTGAAGGGAACGAAGCTACAGAACTGGTTTTATCATGGGATACGACCAAGGTACGTGTTCCACTGAACAATTGACATTGGCCAAACAAAAAAACATTGATGCTGCAAACAGTTCCAGGATACAGGACAGGCGAAAACATGTCCCCAGTGAACAAGAACTTTTTGATGGCATACGATCGGGAAACAAGGCGCGACTCGCGCAGGCCATTACCCTTGTAGAAAGTGCAAGACACACCGACGCTCAAAAAGCGCACCAACTGTTAGAAAAATGCCTGTTGCAGCAGCACCGTTCCGTGCGCATTGGCATTACCGGAGTTCCGGGTGTTGGCAAAAGTACTTTTGTAGAGACCTTGGGCAAGCAACTCATCTCCTTTGGTAAAAAAGTGGCCGTCCTTGCTGTGGACCCTACCAGTAGTAAAAACAAGGGCAGCATTCTAGGGGACAAAACCCGAATGACCGAATTAAGTAGAAATTCAAACGCCTTTGTTCGTCCTTCTCCCTCGGGCAAATCGTTGGGGGGCGTCGCCCAAAAAACGCGTGAAACCATTATTCTTTGTGAAGCCGCAGGGTATGACGTTGTGCTAGTGGAAACCGTAGGGGTCGGGCAGAGCGAAACCGCGGTACATGGCATGGTCGACTTTTTTCTACTTTTAAAACTTTCGGGAGCAGGGGATGAACTGCAAGGCATTAAGCGCGGTATCATTGAAATGGCCGATGCCATCGTCATTAATAAGGCGGATGGAGATAATATCAAAAAAGCAAAGTTGGCCGAGGTCGATTTTAAAAGGGCCCTACAGCTGTACCCCCCTAAAGAAAATGGATGGTTACCGGTCGTACGATCTTGTTCGGCAATTCAAAACACCGGTATTACAGAAGTATGGGAGGTAATCGAAAGCTACCTACAAAAAGCGACTGAAACCGGATACCTGGCTCAAAAACGAAGCGATCAAAACGAGTATTGGTTGCTACAGACCATCGAGGAACGTTTAAAGACGGATTTCTTCAATCATCCAAAAATCAAAGAACAGCTTACCATTGTTACGGAGAAAGTAATGCGGAATGAAAGGTCACCATTTAGGGCGGCAGAAGAACTTTTACAACTTTGGAAAGAGCAATAAAGACCATATAGATAGACGTAGTTGACCCCACATTGGAATCTGCCCTTAACCGCGCGGTTTCCCTAAAATAAAAAACATAACTTTGCCGCCATATTAAAATCTGTTCATGAACCTTGTTACCAGCGACCTCTTATCGATTGTAGTACCCTTGTACAATGAGGAAGACAATGTGGTATTGCTTACCGAGAAAATTCACGAAAGCCTTGTAGGCTATGACTACGAGATCATTTACATTGATGACTTCTCAAAAGATACCACCCGAAAAAAGGTAAAGGCGATGAAAGACGCCAAGGTGCATCTGATAGAACTCAAGAAGAATTATGGGCAGAGCCTTGCATTGGCAGCAGGGATAGATCACGCCAGTGGTGAATACATCATCACGATGGATGGGGATTTACAAAACGACCCAAGCGATATCACCCATATGCTAACGCATGTGGTGAATGACGACTATGATGTGGTTACCGGTATTCGACAAAAAAGAAAGGATTCGTTCGTAAAAACAATTCCGTCCAAAATTGCCAACTTTTTGGTGCGTAGGGTTACTTCTATGGATATTAAGGACAATGGGTGTGCCCTAAAAGTCTTTACCAAGGACATCGCCAAAGAATTGAACCTCTATGGGGAAATGCATCGCTTTATTAATCTACTGGCCTACCTAGAAGGCGCACAGATCAAACAGGTACCGGTTAAACACCATGCACGCCATTCGGGAGTTTCAAAATACGGGCTCGAACGGGTGTTTAAAGTGGTTGCAGATATGATGTTGTTGCTCTTTATACGCAAGTATTTTCAACGTCCCATTCACCTTTTCGGAATTTTTGGCTTCTTATTGATCTTGATCGGTGTTTTGATTAACTTTTACCTGCTTTTTGTAAAGTTTTACCTGGGGCAGGATATCGGTACCAGACCCTTGTTGATTTTCGGCCTTATGTTTATTTTAGCCGGGATACAGTTGTTCACGATCGGTATCGTAATGGAACTTCTCATACGTACCTACTACGAATCACAGAACAAACGCCCTTATAGAATCAAAAAAGTGACCGTTGGTGGCAGTGCGGCGTAAACATCTTTTTACCTTATTAAAGCTGCTCATCAGTGCTGCTTTGATTTACTTTATTTTTACCAAAATCGAGTTTCGTTCGGTGGCGGATACGCTTAAAAACGTCAAACCGTTCTATCTCTTTTTGGCGGTGATCCTCTTTGTCGTTTCCAAAATACTGGCCGCCTTTCGGCTGAATGGCTATTTTCACCAGTTGCAGCTATTCGTAACGCAAAAGAGCAATCTAAAACTCTATCTCTTGGGCATGTTCTACAACCTGTTTCTTCCGGGAGGAATTGGCGGCGATGCCTATAAAGGCTATGTAATAAAGAAAAAATTCGATATCAAGACCAAAAAAGTGGTCTCGGTATTATTGCTAGACCGTTTAAGCGGTCTGCTACTGTTATTCGTTTATGCCTGTTTATTAGCACTTTTGCTGAAGAGTCCCGAACTAGATGGTTTCAAATGGCTGATCGGGTGTACGGCTATCCTATCAATCATTGTTTTTTGGTGGTTGAACCGTACTTTTTTCAAAGATACAATGCCTTTTTTTTGGCAATCCGCGGGGTATTCTTCGCTAGTACAATTAGCCCAATTGGTCAGTGTTTTCTGTGTACTCAAAGCATTGTCTATCTCCGTTTACACCATCGGTTACCTATTCATCTTTCTAATTTCTTCGATTGTTGCCGTGGTACCCTTGACTATTGGAGGTTTCGGTAGCCGTGAACTGACTTTTTTCTATGGGGCCGAACTATTGGGGCTTGATGAGGGCAGCTCTGTAAGCATTAGCGTTGTCTTTTTTATCATCACCGCCTTCGTATCGCTGTTTGGCCTGCTGTACCACCTAAAAAAACCGGCATTAGAGGTGTATCGGGAGTAATCGTCAGAACTGAAATAAACACGACCATAGCAGAATCAAATTCTATTTTCGGTTAGCAGGAGGAGCAAAAAAACTTTTTAGTCTATTTTACTTTTACTCATAAATCAACAAGTTTGCTATATATTTTGGAATAAGTGGCAAAACCTATATTAACCAAAGTCATTATTGTAATTCGTTTTTATTTCAATTTCTCGTTTAATATTTTTTTCTGGTGCTATATATTGCTAGATGTTCCAATTTTTATAAATAGATTTTCTTCATTAATTCAAAAACATCATCGGCTATTTTAGTTTTAAGCTCTTCTATTTCTTTTTGGAAGATGCTTGTCATTTCCAAGCTATAGTGACCGGTTGATATCATTTCAAGTCTATGATCAATTGCTTCTAACACACCAAACATTTCATCTGTTTCAGTTGATGTTCCTTTGGGTCTAGAAATCCGGGAGTCACTCGCCCAAAGACATTCACTCCCATACTTCAAAAACAGCTAATATATGTCTTGATTTATTTCCCTCATCCTAATAAACTACAATAGGTAAAATTCTAGTAGATATGAATCAGGTGCATTTTTTCCACCACTTTGTTTCTGGTAGAAGGGTCTAGAAATTTCCCTTGTAAGCGGGTAATTCTAAAATGGCCTTCGCTGAATTGCCTGTCCCAATCAAACCCCATAT
>CALIIC010000062.1 GCA_938020445.1 uncultured Flavobacteriaceae bacterium
AACGAGAAGCGAGCGGTTGAGTTGCAGGGCATTCAAAAAAATATTGGAGAGGCGCAGCAGTCGGCTCAAAGAGAATTGCAGAAAAAGCAAGCAGAGCTTTTTGAACCCATCTCAAATGAGGCAAAGGCAGCTATTGAGAAAGTAGCGGCGGCACAGGGCTTTGACTATGTGCTAGACGCTCAAGCTGGTGGTGGAGTAATCGTTTCCAAGGGAAAAGATTTATTGGCCGATGTGAAAAAAGAGTTGGGCATCTAAACTTCTACTATAGAACAGAAAAAAATCCACCAAATCGGTGGA
The DNA here is from genome assembly GCA_938020445.1 of uncultured Flavobacteriaceae bacterium. Taxonomy (GTDB): domain Bacteria; phylum Bacteroidota; class Bacteroidia; order Flavobacteriales; family Flavobacteriaceae; genus Pelagihabitans. The sequence goes on from CALIIC010000062.1 coordinate 298, forward strand.
TTTTTTTTGCTTTGATACCGGAAGGGAAGCGGGTTACTTTTAAATAATTTTTTTTCGCATATTCTTCCAACGCAACTTTCGAATAAATTTCCCTTCTTCTTCGGATACCAAAAAAGGACTTTGGGACCGCTCCGCCGTTAGGTAGCCTTCCATATTATCAAAGAACGCATTTCTTTTCCGTTGTTTCCACGCCATCTTTAACGATGCGATAAAGGTAATCCAATAGCCATATCGCATACCGTACATGGCCTTCCCTTGTAGTAGCTTTGCCTTTTGGTTATAGGCATTCCCCACCGGGCGAAGGTGTTTTACCTTTAAGCTTTCATCCGTATAGATTTCGTAATCGTGATAGCGCGCCAATAATTCATCTACAGTATCCCATCCCATAGCGCTTTTAAGGCCTCCTATCGCTTTAAAACAGCTTTTAGAGTATGCTTTGAAGGCCCCGCGCACATGATCGTTGTTCATAGGGTGGTTGCGCAGCCAAACACCATTTTTGTCTTGTTCATACGCAAACCCGCCTGCAACCCCTACTTTTGGGTTGCCTTTAAAGATATAGGCAATTTTTTCCAAGTAGTTTTTGGGTAACAACACATCCGCATCAAGTTTGACCAAGATATCATAGTCGTCGTCCAATAGTTGTAATCCTTTTTGAAAGGCATTTACGACTTTACTGCCCGGCATATGTTCGGTAGAGGAGGTCGTATTCAACTTTCGAAAGATAGGGTGTTCTTTTGTATAGGTATCTATAATTGCTTCGGTACCATCGGTAGAGTTGTCGTTTACCACCACCACTTTTGAAGGTGTCAACGTCTGTTCTAAAATGGTGTTCAACGTAGCGGCAAGGAACGCCTCTTCATTATGGGAAGGTATGATAATGTAAATGTTCAAAACTATCGCTTTTTAGACTACGAATTGGGTGATTAAGTTCACCTTTGATTTTGGAACGAAGAAACAATTACGAATCCCGTCGTCCTCCGTTCGTTGTATGGAAACGCATTTTTTGAGTCCTTGTTTTGTATGTTGGTAAAAATCGTAATCCAATTCGCTGAAAAAGCCTTCTAATTGCCCCTCGGTCGTGTTGAACAAAGTTTCGCAAATAACAATAGGCTGGTGCGCTTTTATGACGTCGCGGCCCGATTGGAGAATATCAAACTCTGTTCCCTCGGTGTCGATTTTTAGCAGATCAATTTGCGTTATGTTGCTGCTTGTGACGTACTTCTCCAAGGTGGTGGCGTTCACCGTATTTTTTATAAAATTACGAGAAGTCTTTTTGGTCCCTGCATTCCCTTCACCAGCTAGGTTGTATTTTAAATAACGGTATTTGACATTTTCGACCTCATAGAAATCAATGGATCCAATTTCATTGGAAAGTGCAATATCTACTGCTGTTATTTGCGACTCGAAACCGTTTATTTTAATATTTTGATTCAGAAAATATTTGGGGCCAAGTGCAGGTTCAAATGCGTATGCTTTTAGCTGTGGATTGGCTTTTGCGGCCAGCAAGGAATAATACCCTATGTTAGATCCAATATCTAAAAATGTAGTGACATTTTTGGAAAGTGATTCAAAAATCGTAGAGTATTCAAAACTTTTATATCCATTCCAGTATAATAGTTGGGTCAGATAACTGGTTTGGTTGGTAGCCATTTGGAGGGTGCCTGAGTCTGTATGCAATGAAATAGTGCCCGAGGGCGGAATTTTCAAACTACTAGGTACTATAGGAGAAAAAAAACGATTAACACTTCTTAGGACCTGGTTTAGTTGCCTTTGATAAATGATTTGATAAATAAATTGAGGTACGGCCATGTGCGCTTTGATTATCCGAATGTAAAGATCATGAATTCTTATAGAATAATCGAATAAAAGAACACGAAGCTTTTTGGATAGGGATGCCAAGTCTAATACGCATTCGAACGCATGGGGAAATTTAAAAAGTATACTAAAAGTTAAACCGTATATACAATTGCATTGATGTTCATACCACCACCTACACTGGCAAAGAGAACCGTGTCGCCTTTTTCCACTCGATGTCCCGAAATTTTACCGGAGCGCACCATATCGTATAAGGTAGGGATGGTCGCTACCGAACTGTTTCCCATCTCATGAATATTCATGGGCATAATGCTGTCGGGTGCTTCCATATTATAAAGTTCGTAGAAATTTCGAACAATGGCCGCATCCATTTTTTCATTGGCTTGGTGAATAAATATTTTTTTGACGGCAGTAATGGGGACGCCACTTTCGGCAAGACATTCTTTCATGGCTTGTGGCACGTTGGTAACGGCGAACTCATAAATTTTACGCCCATACATTTTGATGTATTTTGTATCTTCTTCAGAAGATCGGTACGATTTTCCGTAAAATAAAAAATGCGCTTCGTCATAGGCAAAAGTTGCCGAAGCATGAGAGCGTATTTCGCCTCCTTCTTCTGTAGCTTCTATAATCGCTGCGCCGGCACCATCCGAATAAATCATAGAGTCCCTGTCGTGTGGGTCAATAACTCTGGAAAGTGTTTCGGCACCGATGATCAAACATTTTTTGGCAAGACCACTTTTGATGAACGCATTGGCCTGAATCACCCCTTCTACCCAACCAGGGCAGCCGAAAATGAGGTCGTAAGACACACATTTATGATTTTTTATACGCAATAGGTTTTTAACACGAGATGCCAAACTTGGTAGCATATCCGATTGTGCTTGGCCGTGTGCCACATCTCCGAAATTATGGGCTAAAATAATGTAATCTATACTTTCCTTATCTATCCCGGCATCTTCAATCGCTTTCTGGGCGGCTAAAAAAGCGATATCGGAAGCGTTCAGCTTCGTATCGGCATAGCGCCTTTCCCCGATCCCGGTGATGGCCTTGAACTTTTCAATAATTACGCCATTGGCATGTTTAAAGGGGGTACCATCGGAGTTTAAAAATTCATGATCTTCGAAATCGGTGTTGGGAACGGCTAGTGCGGGAATATAACATCCTGTACCTGTGATTGATACCTTCATGTGCAAAGGGGTTGTTTGGAGGTTAAAAATAACTCCTAAAAGCTATCATATTATGCACGCATAATAAATAATTACGATGTTCAAATTGTAAGGGGAATGACTTTAAAAAAAGAGAAAAGGCCTTCTCAATTCTTTGGAAGGCCTTTAAATAAAGGGTTTTATGTTGGTTTTATGCTTCTGCATAAGCCGCTATAGGAGCACAAGTACATATTAAATTACGATCGCCATAGGCATCATCAACCCGTCTTACCGAAGGCCAAAATTTATTTTCGCTTACGAATGGCAAGGGAAAAGCCGCCTTTTCACGACTATAGGGAAAAAGCCATTCGTCATTGGTGGTCATTGCCAAGGTGTGTGGTGCATTTTTTAGCACATTGTTAGAATCGTCGATATGTGCGGTATCGATTTCGTCGCGGATTGCCAGCATTGCATTGCAGAAACGATCAAGTTCTGCCAGATTTTCACTTTCTGTGGGTTCTATCATGACGGTACCTGCTACGGGAAAAGAAACGGTAGGGGCGTGAAACCCATAATCCATAAGCCGTTTGGCAATATCGGTAACTTCAATACCATGTTGTTTAAAGGGTCTGCAATCCAATATCATTTCATGCGCGGCCCTGCCTTTTTCACCGGTATAAAGCACCTCGTATTTGCCATTGAGCCGATGTTTGATATAGTTGGCGTTCAGAATCGCAATTTCGGTTGAATGTCTCAAACCTTGTTCTCCTAGCATTTTGATATATCCGTACGATATCAAACAGGCCAAAGAACTACCCCATGGCGCGGCAGAGATTGCAGAAATAGCGTGTTCCCCACCTGTTTTTATTACCGGGTTTCCGGGTAAGAAGGGTACCAATTGTTGGGCTGCACAAATCGGCCCAACACCGGGTCCACCACCGCCGTGCGGTATGGCAAAGGTCTTGTGTAGATTCAAATGACACACATCGGCACCAATGGTTGCAGGGTTCGTTAAACCAACCTGCGCGTTCATGTTGGCGCCATCCATGTATACTTGTCCGCCATGATCATGAATGAGTTTCGTAATCTGTTTAATGGAAGATTCAAATACTCCATGGGTAGAGGGGTAGGTAACCATTAAAGCCGCCAAATTATCTGAATTGGCCACTACTTTTTCCGTAAGGTCGGCAACATCAATATTACCATGATCATCGGTTTTGGTGACAACTACCTTCATTCCGGCCATCACTGCCGATGCCGGGTTGGTACCATGCGCCGAAGCGGGTATGATACAGATATTTCGATGCCCCTCGTTACGGGATTGATGGTACGCCCTGATAACCATAAGGCCCGCATATTCTCCTTGCGCACCAGAGTTTGGTTGAAGGGAAGTCCCTGCAAAACCTGTAATTTCCGTAAGATCTTTTTCTAAACTTTTCAGCATTTGCTGGTATCCCGCCGCCTGTTCAATAGGTGCAAAAGGGTGAATATTTCCCCATTGAGCAGAACTCAATGGCAGCATTTCACTTGCCGCATTCAGCTTCATGGTACAGCTGCCCAAGGAAATCATTGAATGGTTCAATGCCAAATCTTTCCGCTCCAACTTTTTGATATACCGCATCAACTCCGTTTCTGAATGATGGCTATTGAACACATCGTTCTCCAAAAACGCTGCGGTTCGCTTTACACTTTTAGGCAAAGCACTTCCCTGCCTCAACTTGTCAATTGTGATAGACTGCTTGCCGGTTGCTTGGGCAAAAACTGTAATGATTTGCTGAACATCCTTTAAGGAAGTAGCCTCGTTTACAGCAATGGAAATGGTTTCCTTATCAATATATAAAAAGTTTAATCCGTTTTTTTCTGCTAGGGGCCGCACCAATTTTGAAGCTGCTTTTACAACAATGGTGTCAAAATAAGAAGTGTTTAGTTGATACAAACCTACTTTTTCTAGTCCATCGGCAAGCGTACTGGCGGTTGCATGTACTTTCTCCGCAATATAGGTGAGCCCTTTTGGGCCATGATATACCGCATACATGCCGGCCATAACGGCCAATAACACTTGAGCGGTGCATATATTTGAAGTGGCTTTGTCTCTTTTTATGTGTTGTTCCCTTGTTTGTAGGGCCATTCGCAGGGCCCTATTTCCATCGGTGTCTTTTGTAACTCCAATAATTCTACCGGGAATATTTCTTTTATACGCTTCTTTTGTAGCAAAGAATGCGGCATGGGGCCCGCCATAGCCTAGGGGAATACCAAAACGTTGGGTAGTCCCTACCACAACATCTACACCAAATTCACCTGGGGGGGTGAGCAATACCAAACTAAGGATATCTGCTGCAACGGCCACTTTGATATTGTTATTTTTTGCTTTGGCCACAAAATCGGCGTAGTCGTGTATTTGCCCATGCTTTCCAGGGTATTGCAACAATGCGCCGTAGAAATCGGGCGTAAATTCAAAATCTTGATGGTTTCCAACGACCAAATCTATACCCAAGGGAGTCGCCCTGGTTTGTAAAAGTGATAAGGTTTGCGGTAGAATTTCCTCTGAAACAAAGAATTTGAGTACGCCGCTTTTCTTTTGGGCACGTTCACGTACATCAAAAAGCATCGTCATGGCCTCGGCAGCCGCCGTACTTTCATCCAACAAAGAAGCATTGGCAAGTTCCATTCCCGTTAAATCGGTGACAACGGTCTGAAAGTTTAAAAGGGCCTCCAATCTACCTTGGGCTATTTCTGCCTGGTAGGGGGTATAAGCCGTATACCAACCGGGGTTCTCGAGAATATTTCTTTTTATAACAGAAGGGGTAAGACTTTCATGGTACCCAAGACCAATGTAACTTTTGAATACGGTGTTTTTTTCCGAGAGTTCTTGAATATGCGCAAGAAACTCGTGTTCGCTCATTGCGGGCTCTAAGGCCAGTGGTTTTTTTAACCGAATATCATCTGGAATAGTTTCGTGAATAAGCTGTTCCAGATTGTCGACCTCTATGGTCTTGAGCATGTGTTGATGGTCTTCGGTTCGTACGCCGATATGGCGCGATGCAAACACGTCCGTTTTCATAATGTCATATTCAAATTAGTTGTGCAAAATTAACCATTAATTACCTGAAATTATTCTGATTATCGATGAACTCCGCTAAAGTTTTTAACCAAAAGTATGGGTTATAAACAGTTTGGCTATTTTTGTTTAATGAGGTTGCTGAAGCGCGCTTTCGATTTTTACTTGGATGCCAGTATACATGTGGCCTTTGCCATCTTCTCATTAGTAGGTTGTACCACGGTCACCTTAAACATACCTTGGGATTCCCACCTCGCGTTTTTTCTTTTTTTCGGATCAATAAGCTGCTACAATTTTATAAAGTATGGGGTAGAGGCCGAAAAGTATATAAAAGTTGCAAATAGTTACCACAGGGGTATTCAATTTTTCAGTTTTTTTTGTTTGGTGGGAGCGCTCTATCATGCCGCTTATCTGGATTTGACGATTGGTTGGGGCGTAGCGGGTTTGCTATTGTTAACAGGTTTATACGCGTTGCCCGTATTGCCGGGCGCTAAGAATTTGCGAAGTTTGGGCGGACTCAAAATATTTTTAGTCGCGGCCGTATGGGCCGGTGCTACTGTTTTATTACCTGTCTTAGGTGCTGAAACCCTCTGGTCTTGGGATATTGGTATAGAAATAAGTCAACGATTTGTTCTGGTGCTAGCGTTATTGCTACCTTTTGAGATTCGAGATCTTCGGTATGATCACCCTGCCCTGCGAACTTTGCCACAACGATTCGGAATTAGGAGAGTCAAGTATTTTGGTAGTGTTTTGGTAGGATTGTTTGTACTACTCCCATTCCTAAAGGATTCATTAACGCATATCGATATATACCTAAACGGGGTAATCGCTATAGCACTTGGTCTTTTTATCTGGAGAACAAGAGAAAAACAATCTACCTATTACGCCTCCTTTTGGGTAGAAAGTATTCCCATCGGGTGGTGGTTTTTAATGTGGGCGTCGAGCCTCTAGAATTATATCTTGTCTTGAAGTTCTTGCTTCATTCTAGCCTTGTCCGACTCCGAAAGGCTATTAAGATCCGCCTTCTCACAGATAGAAGTAAGTTTGGTATTTTTTTTGGTAAAAGCCGAGCAGGTCTTACACATCAAAAGGTGAAATCGAAGCTTCATTTTTTCCATGAAAGTGGCCTCCTGATACTGGGTCTTATTGCAAATTATAGCTGCTTTTTCGCAAGAAATCATATGTTGAACCAATTTTGGTTAAGGCAGCCCATCAATGCCGTTCGCGCTCGATGAATCATTACCCACAGATTTGACGGGTTAATGTTTAACTCCTTACAAATATCTTCGGTACTTACTCCTTGAATGGTTTTCATATTAAAAACCAAGGCTTGTTTTTTTGGTAATTTACCAATACAATCGAAAATGGCCGAGCCCAATTCTTGGTTTTCTATGGCATCATTTTCTAGGGTGCTAAAGGGATCTGCGACCTGTTCTTCCAACCAATCACCTTCAGAATCGGTACCACTGCTGTAGCTCATGCGAACTTCTGCTTTTCCTTTTTTTGAATTGATTTTCCGGTAGTAATCAATCACCTTTCGCTTTAGAATGGCAATTAACCAGGTACGTTCTGCGGCATCTCCCTTGTAGTTCTTGGCAGAATTTAAGCCCGCGAAAAAGGTTTCCTGCACCAGATCTTTTGCTATTTCGGCATCACTTACACGCCCTACTGCATAGTTGAAAAGATAATCGGCATAATTGTCGACCCAATTATCGGGATGTAGTTTATGTGCTACCATACTGTTTTTTAGAAGTTTCAAAAGTAATAGAATTTTAGTGAATATGATTAATTTTGATTCAAACATAAGACATGAAATTACATTACCTTTTGTTTGTATTGTTTCTTTGGAACCTTGGTTGTGCCCAAAGTACGGGAAAACCCATCACAGAAGTTTCACAAAAAGAACTCGAAAGTGTTGTTTTAATAGATGTTAGAACACCGGGGGAATTTACACAAGGTCATGTAGAAGGTGCAGTAAATGTGAATTGGTTTGACCCGAATTTTGAGAACCGGTTTAAGGAGATAACCAAAGATGAAACCATTTTTGTTTACTGTAAAGCGGGTGGGCGAAGTGCCAAGGCACAGCAAAAACTCATTGAAATGGGATATTCAAATGTGGTGAATCTCGAAGGTGGTTATGATGCTTATAAAGCAACTGCAAAGGATTAAAGCACACAAAGGTGCAGCGTTTAATCTTGAGATGCGGACACTGCCCCGCCCCAATCTGCGGTTGAGGAAGAATTTGAAATTTCTGCTTCAACCGAAAAGGTGTAGGAGTACGTTCCGGCGGGGTAGGGAGGAGTAACTTCATTTGCGCTAGGTGCGCCTTCAGTAGCAAATACAATGTAGTTGTCCCCGTCAATGGTGAATGAGGTAGTTATGATGTGATCAAGAGTTGCCGGAACACTAGGGTCGATTGCAATCAATAAAAACGAATTAACGGTAAAGACGGCATCGTCGCCAGTAATAGTGATGGTGCCCGTTACGGTAAAACTGGTTCCGCCAAGTCCACTGTTATACGCCCTTGCATCGCTGAACTGCACCGAATTAACGGCATTTACGGTTACGCTTACGGTTGCTGTATCGGTACCGCCATTCCCATCGTCTATGGTATAGGTAAAGCTCACGTTTCCGGCAAAACCAGTAGGTGGGGCATAGGTTACCCCTGTTCCGCCTGGTTGAATATCTACAGTACCACTAACGGGTTGGGTCACATCGATGACGGTAAGGGCATTTCCATCCGGGTCGGAGTCATTGTCTAAGACCTGCCCCAAAAGTGTGGTGTTTGCGTTAATGGTATAGGAGTCATTTACGGCCATTGGCGGATTGTTAGCCGGACTAACACCGGTCACAGTAACGGTGACCGTAGCGGTATTTGACGTGTTGGTGCCATCGGTAATCGTATAATTTATATTCGTTGTTTGCGATTCCCCATCATTAAGAGCGTTGAATTCTCCATTGGGATCAAAGCTAATGGCACCGTTTGCCCCGATGGTGAACCTACCCCCATTTGTTCCGGCAATGGTAGCCCCTATATTGCCAGGACTCCCGTTTACTTGGTTCACCGAAAGGCTATTTCCTTCTAAATCGGCATCGCTTCCATTTCCGTTGTCGGTAAGGACGTTTCCATTGATGATACCATTTTCGGCTACGACGAACGCATCATCTTGGGCCACCGGCGGACTATTTGCGGGGCTTACACCGGTCACCGTGACTGTCACCGTAGCGGTATTGGAGGTATTGGCACCATCGGTGATGGTATAATTGATACTGGTCGTTTGGGACTCCCCGTCATTTAAGGCATCGAACTCGCCATTGGGATTGAAATTGAGTGATCCATTGGTGGCGAGCGTAAACTGACCACCGTTAGTGCCCGCAATAGCTGTTCCAAGACCGGCTGTACTTCCATTTACTTGGTTTACGGTAATAGCATTTCCTTCTGGGTCGCTGTCATTTCCATTTCCATTATTCACGAATACATTTCCATTGGTAGTGCCGTTCTCAGCCACCGTAAATGTATCATTCTGTGCCACTGGCGGATTATTTGTTGGGCTAACTCCGGTAACGGTCACCGTCACGGTAGCTGCATTGGAGGTATTGGCACCATCAGTGATGGTATAGTTGACCGTGGTCGTTTGAGATTCCCCGTCGTTCAGGGTGTTGAATTCCCCATTCGGATCAAAGTTGATAGAGCCGTTTGCGTCAACAGTGAACCTACCGCCATTGGTGCCGGAAATAGTGGTCCCCACATTGGTGGCACTTCCATTTACCTGGTTTACGGTAATAGCAGTTCCTTCCGGGTCGTTGTCATTTCCGTTTCCGTTGTTTACCAATACATTTCCGTTGGCAGTGGCATTCTCGGCCACCGTAAATGCATCATTCTGTGCCACTGGCGGACCGTTCGAGGGGCTTACACCTGTCACGGAAACCGTAACAGTGGCCTCATCGGTACCTCCATTTCCATCAGTAATACGATATGTAATCGTTGTCTCCTCGGTTTCGCCATCGTTTAACGAATCAAAATTTCCATTGGGGTCAAAAGTGAGGTTGCCACCGGCATCTATGGTGAAAATTCCTCCTAAACTTCCATTGACTGCAATGCCAATGTTTGCCGGACTATTATTCACGCGGTCTACCGTTAATGGGTCGTCTTCTGCGTCGCTATCGGGGCCATTTCCATTATCATTGAAAACGCCGCGCACCAACACATTGTTTTCTGCAACCGTGAAGAAATCGTTTTCTGCCACAGGCGCTGTATTCGTTGCCGCGTTAACGTTTATTTCTACCGTATCGGTGCCTTCATCGGCGGCATCATCCGTGACCGTGAGCATAAAAATATAGTTTCCTTGAACAAGACCACTTACAGAGGTAATCGCCACTCCTTGATCTGCGATTATAGCAGTATTCGGTCCGGAAACCTGTTCCCATAGATACAAGGTGATGACACCATCGGAGTCAGATGAACCGGAGCCATCGAGGGTGGCGGAACTTTCCGGTAAGGTAATCGTTGTATTGGTACCTGCTTCTGCGGTAGGCGCCTGATTTGCCGGACTTAAGCCGTTCACGGTTACCGTAACATTCGCCGTGGCAGTACCTCCGTTTCCGTCGGTTATTCTATAGTCGAGCGTGGTCTGAAGGGTTTCTCCTTCGGTAAGCCCATCGAACTCTCCATTGGTTTCGAAATCAAATGTTCCATTGGCTTCGATAGTGAAAGATCCACCGTTGTCTCCGGGAATTACGACTCCCACATTTATAGCACTGCCATCTACTCGATCAACCGTAAGCACATCCCCGTCTGCATCTGTATCGATCCCATTTCCGTTATCGGCGAATACACTTCCGGAAATACTACCGTTCTCGGGAACGGTGAACAGGTCGTCTTGCGCTACGGGCAATGTGTTTAAGGCAGAGTTTACCGTTACCTCAATAATATCTGTAGATGGAGTATCATCATCATCCGTAACCGTGAGCATAAATACATAATTGCCTAGTATTAGATTGCTTACGGTGGTAATCTGGGCCGTAGCATCATTTATGGAAGCCGTGTTGGGGCCCGAAACTTGTTCCCACAGGTAGCCGGTGATCGTTCCATCGGTGTCCGAAGAGGTCGAAGCATCGAGTTCTGTAGAGCTAGTGGGTAGGGTGATCGAAATATCAGGGCCTGCATTGGCGATGGGGGGCAGATTTGCCGCATTCACACCTGTTATCGTAACTGTAACCGTTGCCGATGCTACTCCGCCGTTGCTGTCGTTGATACGATACGTAATAGCGGTTTGCTGTGTCTCTCCATCGACCAAACTGTCGAATTCCCCATTGGGATCAAACTCCAATGTTCCGTTCGCATTGATCGTAAATCGTCCACCATTGCTGCCTGCGGTTGGAGTCCCTATATTGGAAGCATTTGCATTTACCCTATCGACTAAAAGCGGGTGGTTGTCGGCATCGGTATCGGCTCCGTTCCCATTATCATTCAAAATATTTTCTGACAGGGTCCCATTTTCGGGAACAGTAAAGTTGTCGTCTTGAGCAACTGGGACACTATTGGCTACAGCGCTTATCGTTATGGTTACAGTTCCTGTGGCATTGTTGCCCGGATTTCCGTCGTTAACGGTATAGGTAAAGGTAGCCTCACCTTCAAAACTTGCGTTCGCCACAAATTGTATTTGATTTCCATTGATAGTGGCTGCTCCCGCTGTAACAGGGGAAACGGTACTTAAGGCCGTTATGGTCAATTCTGCTGCTGGCGTATCGGGGTCGGTATCGTTACCCAGTACATCGATATCTACTGATTCACCTTGTTGTACGACCGATACGTCATTTACCGCAACAGGTGGTAAATTGGCCGCTACGGTGACACTCACTGACCATACTTGCTCATCCCCATTATCGGCTGTTACGACGTAAGAAATAACATTGGAAAAGTCTTGTACCTGCGTAATAGAGGGGGTCACTGTTGCCCCAGGAGATACTGTAAATGTACTAGGTGCGACATTGAGATCTGTACCGTCGGATACGTTTACTGCAATGGTGTGGTCATCTATATTGATAACTGCGCTGTTCTGTTCCGGGAGCGCAAATGTCAGAATATCGTTTCCGTTCAACGCAGGGGCCGGTAAAACTAAATCTATGCTGGCTGAAACACTTGGGTCAGAAACCGAGGTAGCCGTAATGGTTACGGTACCCCCGGTAACAGCCGTTACCAAACCGTTTGCATCTACATTGGCCACATCAGTATCGCCCGAGGACCAGATGAGGTCGGTATTTGTGGCATTGGTGGGTAATACGGTAGCAATAAGTTGTCTTGTTATGCCCATTGCCATGGGGTCTTCTTGAGCTAGGGAAATTGATTCGACCGCCACAGTAGGTACCGCAGTTACTGTTACTAAGACGGTATCGCTTGCCGAAGGATTGCTGATTGAAGTAGCCATTACAACCGCATTCCCTTCGGTCAGTGCGGTGAGGTTTCCGTTAGAATCTACTAAGAGAACCGAAGGTTCGCTTGAGGTCCATGTGATTTGTTGATCGGTTGCATTGGACGGCTCAAATACCACCGGACATTCCAAAGTGTCGCCTACTTGCATCTCTATTTCATCTTCCTTACCCAAATCGACCGAGATTACCTCAATGGTTTCTACCACCTCCAGTGAAAGGTTTGTGGTAAGTTCTTGACCATTGCTATCTCTTAAAATGGCTTCTATGCCTAATGTGCCTAAGGTACTAGGACTAAGCGCCAGTTCATATGTCCCGGGCACAATAACGCCATACTCATCTACTACAACTTCTTCATTTCCCGGTATTGAGGTCAGGATACCCGTGCCTTCAGTGATACTGTATAGTGCCTCATAGGAAGGACCTGTAGCTAGATTATTGGTGCTAAGCGTAAGGGTGAGCGGTGTGATTTCTTCGAGTTCTATTTGTGTGACAGCACTGGTGAGGGTCCACGTCGCCGGAACGTTCTCCAATACGTAGCTTACTTCAATTTGTTCCGAGAACCCAAAACTATCCTCTACTGTGATCGTAATGGTATGTTCACCTATCTCCGCACCTACGTAGTTCAAGGAAACCGATAGGTCTTCAAAAGGGATGGTTTTCTGTTGTTCAAACGAAATACCTTCTGAATTTTCAAAACGACCATTTCCAACATCTACCGAATAGGAAAGCCTGTATTCCAGGCCATCTAGCAAAGCCTCTGGAACCACCGTAATAGTTGTAGTTAGGGATTCATTTACAAAACCTTCGGAAGAATGTTGTTTAGTGAGTTCAAATTCAACTTCGGTGAAAAGATTGACCTCTTTGGTGCAGGAAATAGCCAAAATAAACATCAATAGAAAACGCCAAGTACCTTTAAACAGGGTGTTTTTAATGTTTCGATATTTATTTTGTTTGGTCATTTATAAAACTCGTAAAGACGAAAGAATCTGGGTAAACCTTTTTGGTCGGTAACAGATGGTTCAAAAAAAATTTGACCGCATTTATGGTATAAAATTAGAACTGTTGCCAACCAATCAAAAATAGTATTATTCCCATTAAAACAAGGCTTTCAAGCCTTTAAGTGTAAAAAAAATAGGCGAAAGGTCGTTTTAGGTTTGAACACTACTGAAACAACTATTCGGAATGTTCTTTGGACATGCCGCATACAAAGCCCAGCGGAAAATCTATTCCTTCCCTTTTTAGGCGAAGTGCTTAGGACGTTAAGGAGTGTCAATAGGATGGAGAGAATGGAATATGTAGTAGGCACTGGTCATATCAAGAAGGTGTCATCCAAGATTTTTCAATGCATTTTCCAAAAGTGAAAATCGAAATTCAAAACCCGCATTCAGCAGCTTTACAGGAATTACATTCCTGCTTTTCAAAAGCAACTCGGTTTCTGTTTGAATGATTCTTGCGCCCAGTTCCAGAACTATCTTCGGTAAGGGTAAGGCAAATGCACTTCCGATGCTTTTTCGAACCATCGTCATTAGGGCAGCATTTGTAGTCGGTTTAGGTGCCACTAGGTTTATGGGGCCTTCTAGGTCGTTCGTTGCTATGATGAATTCAATACTGCGAACAAAGTCAGTGATGTGTATCCAACTGAATTTTTGATTTCCAGGGCCTTGTTTTCCCCCAAACCCCATTCTTACAATGTTTTTGATAGGACCTAGGGCACCACCGTTTTGCCCGAGTACAATACTGGTTCGCAGCGCTACTTTTCTCGTATATGGGGTTTTGATCCCGAAAAATGCGCCTTCCCAAGCGCGTGCAACTTCCACCGAGAAACCACTTCCTATTTCTCCTGAAAATTCATCCATTTCTTTGTCAATAGAATGCCTATAGATGGTTGCCGTGGAAGAGTTCAGCCAGACTTTTGGCGGATTTTTGGCTTTTGAAACGGCTTTACCGAGTATTAAAGTCGCATCTACCCTTGAGTTTAATATGAGGGCCTTGTTTTTTTCATTGTACCTGCAATCTACCGAGCGCCCGACCATATTGATTAAAACGTCAGAGTTGTCTAAATGATGCGCCCATGTATTCATCGTTTTGGCATCCCAATGACAGTAGGTAACCTTGTCGATTTGCTGCGATTTTCCACGGGTCAGTATTACGATTTCTGCAAAAGTCTTTTTAAAATAGGCGACAAGCGCCTGACCTAAAAATCCCGTTCCCCCTGCGATGACTAGTTTTCCCATGGTTTTTTATTTTTTACAAGTAATGAGATAGTATCCAAAGCTCTTCATATGCAATCCGGATAGCAAGGCATAAAAAGAGCCTTTTAGGTTGTGTAGACTTTCTTTCTTTAAAGCACCGGAACCAAATAATTTTTTAAGAATAAAACCTGAAATGGCAAAGGGAACATGCAATACCGATGGGGCCACACGAAATGAGATGTCTTCTACCGAAACCTCAGAGAAACCTGTGTCCTTTAGCTCTTGTGCCACTTTTGTGATGTGCCCGAGCCGCTCAAGACTCCAATGGTTGCATAGCTTTTCATAGGATAGCTTGCCTCCGTAACAAAGCGCTTCCGGATCTTTTTTTAGAAAGGCATCGGCAATGACCAATGAACCCCCTGGTTTTAGAATACGATAGGCTTCTTTAAAAGATTGTTTGCTATGACCGGAATGACAAAAGCTTTCAATAGCAAGAGCGCCATCAAAACTATTGGAACAAAAAGAGGTACGGTTAAAATTCTCTTGAAGAATGGTTCCCTGCAAATTTTTAAGCCGTTTGTTACCTTCCCTTAATTGAAATTCTGAAAGTGTTACTCCAAAAGCGGAAAGACCGGATGTTTGTTTTAAGGCATAGTGCATGGTGCCCCCCATACCGCAACCAAGATCGGCCAGCAATCCTCCTTGCAACGGTAGTTTTAAACGATTTAAAACCTGGCGGTTCATTTCGTTCAGCATGCTGTCTCTTTTAAACGGATTCGTTTTCCAAGGAACAAAATAACCGAAATGCATATTGAAATCTTTGCTCCAAAAAGCATAGTCTTCGGTTGCTTCGTTGTAAAAACCTACTAGGTCCAAGGTATTTTTATGGGACAATTCCTTTGTTTGAAGTGAAAGTGAATGATTCATCTTAGTGGATTAAAGGGGTTACTGTGGTCTTTTTGTAAAGTTGATAGACAAGCGTGGTAAAATAGGCAGCGATCGCCATAGGAGCCACCATTAAATATAGAACCCAAAAGGGAGTGCTGTCGGAACTCAGGTCTTTTACAAAAAAGAGAGATATTAAATAAACCGATGTGATGGTCCAATAGGCCTTTAGGTGAATTTGACTGCTATGCTGAATGCTATTGTATTTGCAAATCACCAGATAGAGTCCTATGGTAAGTTGTATAACTCCAAGGACAATCTGTGCCAATAGCCCTAAGTAGACGGTAAGGTATAAGACCATGGTAAATGCAAAGAAACCAATGTTAATTTGATGTAAGGCTTTCATAGTATTGTTTTAAAGGTTGAAATAATGAAAACAATTGATTGTAAAGAGCCAAGCATATACAATGGCAAACAATGTAAAGAGTGCATTCATACAATAGCTCCCTATTTTGAAAATGGGTTGTTGCGGAATTTCATACATGGGGTAGTAAGCAATCTGGGTAGCTACTTTCCCAATCCAATAAACGGCAATGAGTCCCGATAGTGCCATGGCAAGTGAGGTGCCGTTTTGCAATTCCTCGAATAATAAGATCGCGATAAGTCCAAATGAAAAGTTCAAACCTTGAATGTAACGCCCGTAAGTTTTAGCGATTTCTTGGTTTAAGGGCTTTAA
>CALIIC010000063.1 GCA_938020445.1 uncultured Flavobacteriaceae bacterium
CAAAATTGCCGTTACGACCGATAATACTGCTATTAGAAAAGTTAAAACTTTTGTCGATTGTTCGTTAAACTTGAATTTTGGGAAATGAAATTGAACTGCGTAGAATGAGAATGCACAAGCATATGGGATGACAATAAAAAACAGGTATTCTTCCAAGGGAAGCTTATTTATATAAATACCCGAATTATAGATCGGGTTGAAAAACCAATAGCCCATATGGGTGAAGATGATATCCCAAGCAACGAAAACCACCATCGTTATTGAGATGGCAGGAAGTAGGTATTTCCAACGCCTGTAGAGCCTAAGGTTTTTCTCGAAACTCAAAGCCAGAGGTCCAGCAAGTGAAAAAGTAAGTATGACTAAATAGAGTGACATAGTTCGTTAATTTCTTATGTGCTATGTCAGTGAAAGTTTATTTGCAATGTAACTAGAAATGTTCATATCGTAACCCTATTAGGTATTCGCATTCACTCATTAAGTAATTCTTACAGGAGTTCAATATATCTTCACACAAGTATACCACTACAAAGGCATTCCGCATATATAACCTTAATTTGAATTATCAGGCGGTAGCTTGGTTCTTTTTAAAGTAACTCTAAAATTTTCGTCAAAATCCTTTACGAAAGTAATAATCTTTTTCAAACTCGCCTATTTTTTTTAAACAGTCGCCTACCCTGATTATACAAAGCTTTTTAAATTCGATTTAGGTACCATTAACGCTTAAAATAGATGAAATTCGCACCTAATTGTTATGGTTGGCAGTTACCGCTAACCACAGGTTTCGCCAAATATGTATAAGGAAGTTTGCAGGCGTGATGTAAGCAAGTATTGCAATACTAGCAAACCGAAGGGGATTGCAAAAGCGCAAGGAAGAAGTTCAAAAATGTAGTTAAGAAGCTAAAATGATTAACTTGTTACTTATGACCAGTTTCTAAACGGGAGCAATATTGAAATTATAGGGGTCAATTTTGACTGAATCTGTTAGTTTTTAAACCTTGTTACAACTAAAGGCCATATTATAGAAAGCTTATGAAAAATTACATTGCTATTTTATTTCTATTTATAAATACTATTGCATTTTCGCAAAGCCCTTGGACCGAAGAAAAAGGTTCGTTTTACACACAATTGTCCTATACGGCAATACCTAATTACAGCACCTTGTTTGGTGACCCGGATTATAGCACATTCAGCGAAATTTCAGATAATACCATTCAATTGTACGGAGCGTACGGTCTTTCAGATAAAACAAGTTTACTAGTAAACCTTCCCTTAAAAATAATTGCCATTAACGATTTTGAAAACCCGCTAATCGATTGCGAAGGAGATTGTTCCGAGGATTTTAACGAAACGGGATTCGGCAACCTGGAAATCGGTGTAAAGCATAACTTTTATAAAAAGGATTGGATATTTTCCGGACAATTTTCTATTGAGGCAAACACCGGTTCGTACGATGCGAATTCGGGAATTAGAACGGGGTATGACGCCTTTACCTTTACCCCACTTTTTTTAGCAGGACGAAGTTTTGGCAAAACCTATCTGCAAGCATTTGCTGGTGCCAATATTCGTACGAATGATTATAGTACGAATGCCAAATTAGGAGGTGAAGTAGGGCATAAGATTACCAAACGTATTTGGTTGATCGGTTTTGTAGATATCGTAAAATCGCTGGAAAACGGAAACATTGTATTGCCTCAACCAAACATATTTACAGGTTTGTATGTAAATAATCAAGAGTATGGCGCCTTTGGTTTTAAGGGGATTGGAGAAATCTCAGATAATTTTGGGGTCACAGTTGGTTTTGGAGGTGCGTTTTTCGGAAACAATGTAGCAAAACAAGCGGCTTTAAATGTGGGTGTTTATCAAAAGTTTTGAGGCCTATATTTAGGGTTTATGTTTAAAACGGAAACAAAACAAAACGTCTTGGAATACCTAAAAAATGAATGGGTGAGTCTTACCGCCCAACTAAAAGCTTAGAAGTGTGGAAGCTGTTAAAATGCTAAACCCTCAAAAGATATTTGGTTGTAGTAAGCAGACCGACGCGAACAAACGAGCTAGAGGTTTATGAGGAAAAAAGGGCCGAGGTTTAGATGAAAATTAAGCGTCCGCTATTTTTTGCGCACCCTTATTGGGACGGTCACGTTTTCTTTTAAAAAGTAATTGATACCAATACCAACCGTTAAATAATGATTGTTTTGGTGCGTTGCGTTCGGCATGTAATATGATTTCCATAGCAAATTTGCTGGAGCTTTCGTTGTTAAGACGTCGACAGACAAATCAAATGCTTTTTTCATTTTATCAACCTCATTTTTACCCATGCTCATAAATAAATTGGTGCTTAGATTGGGATTCTCTGTCAAGAAATCATCAAATCGCTGCACAAACGCATTGTCTTCTCGCCAAAGGGCAGGACTCAAGGCAATCCTAGTTTCAAAAAGTGCAGGTTTTGCGATGAGCGAATAAAGCACTAGTAAGCCTTCACGTGAATGCCCTACAAGTACCTTTTGGTCGCTTGTGTTATAGTTCTTGTCAACCAATGGTATGACTTCGTTTTCAATAAAATTTAAAAAATTTTCTGCCTTACCGAGGGGAGAATCGGTTTGATCCAAATCTTGTTTTAGGAAAGGAGGGGTTAAATCTCGTTGTCTTGTTTTTTGGTCAATGCTTGGTATTCCCACAACGATGACTTCTGGCATAGTACCGATACGGGAAAGTAAGTCAGTATCATTAGCCACGGTATAGGTAAGAGAATTGCCGCCAAGTACATATATTACGGGGTATTGTTTATCTGTTGCATAGTTCCTTGGTTTTTTTATAATTAGTCCCCTGTTTTCTTGGAGTATTCTTGATGCTATTTTGAGGGTATCGTAGGTAGAGGGGGGGGCTGAGGTGTCTATAAAAATGAATGTTATAATTGCTGATAGGACTGCAGTTATCACTACAAGCAGTATTGTGTAAAGTACGTTTCTCTTCATGTTGCTTCATGTATCGGATATATAGCGCTCCATCAAAAAAGGAGTATCCATATTGGATTCATTCTGAGTGCAAACCTATAATGACTTTAGTGAAAATGAGAAAAACCTACCATGTCATTCGCACGACATTCATATGACACCGTAAATTTTTAGAATAAATTAGGGATAATTGCGGTCCATTTTGGAGCAGCGTCTTTAGGACTTCCAGCGATACTTAAAACGATGAAAGTTGCGATAAGACTCAAACCTAGATACACCAATATAGGGGTAGGGAGTGATTTTCCGACTACATACTGTCCCTCAAATAAACGGATAAAAAAAAGTGTCAATAACAGCACCACAGTACTTAAAATGGTCCATATGACTTGAAAGCTCAAAATCTTCTTGCAGATGAAGTTTGCCGTGTTTGACCATTTTCTTTTTTTCCAAATAGCAACTAAAAATATCAAAGAGACAATCGGCAACAGAAAGATTAGAAAATTCGATAGTATAAATCTATTTAGGCTTGTGCTTTCCTCTAGGGGAGTATTGGCACTACTGTAAGTATTGGCATTCAAGGCTTCTAAAGAAGTATTTAAAGCTTCCAATAGTTTTCTAGCGGTATAAGGCCTTGGAGAAACCTCGCCTTTTTCAACACGTTGTATGGTTCTTGTCGAAATGCCCGAGGCCTCTGATAACTCTTCTTGAGACATTTTTTGTGCATCTCGTAATTGTTGAATTTTGTCACTAAATTTCATTTGCGCTTGGGTTATGTATTTGAACTACATTGTCTACGAACGGTCAAACTTAAATATATTGAATTTTGATGATTTTCAATGGTATTTTAGAGATGTCAATTGATGAAAAAATTGTAGTTCATCGTATTTTTATAAAGGGAACAATAAATAACAGGTATGCCCAATATTAACTATGCACAATTGGTTTAAGCGATTTGGAAAAAACTAAACAAATAGAACTGAAATTTGGGAACCCCGAACAAGGATGGCTTCCGATTAAATTTAAATATTCCGAATTTGAATTGAATTTTGATGCCTCAGATGTTCCTAAAACCCCAACAGATTTGCTTTGCGAATGTCTTATTTCTACTTTGAAAGGAATTGAATCGAAAATGTATTGGTTTTTGGAACCTGGCTATTACCTATTTGAATTAATTCCAAATGGTGAAGCTATCAACTTATTAATTTCAGTAAGTAATGATTCGATTGTAAAACGAGATGAAACATATAAGATATCAGGAAGTTTTAAATCTATAATCCTACCAATGTATCGAAGTTTAAAAAAATTTGACACATTTGAATTTAACCAAACTGATTGGGGAAAAATTAGCAAAACGAATCTAGATAAATTAACCAAACTAATAAGAGCAAGGAAAACTGCCTACAAGAATGAATAATGGCAATTGCGGCAGATTCGACTTTGTCCGAATCCATTCGGAATAAACACATGCTAAACCGAAGATTAATGTATATTGCCCGGTAACTATAGGTTCTGCGAGACCATTACCCACAGCTAATCAAAAAATACCTTTTATGAAATTTGCACCTCTCCTGATTTCCGCTATTACAATACTTGGTTTGAGTAGCTGTAGTGACGAAGAGATGATTCCTGATACAGATGCCGAATTTCAAGTACCCATGGTGACCCCAAGTGGAAACGAAAACTACCTGAACACTGGTGCTGACTATGTCTTTGACCAAGCGCAGCTGCGTACTTATGAATTGAAAATTCCAGAGAGTGCATTATTGGAATTGGATGAAGATCCTGCCGCCGAAGAATATGTAGAAGGGATGTTGATTTTTGAAGGAGATACGATAAGTCCGGTAGGAATTCGATATAAAGGGTCGGTCGGTGCATGGGTCGGTTGTCTTTCGGGAGGTGATCTGTTAAATCCGTCCGGTACTAAAACCTGCACGAAATTATCTATGAAAGTTAAAATTAACTGGGAAGGTAGGGATGAGAAGTTTTTCAAATTAAAAAAATTGCAATTTCATTCTATGAATGGTGATCCTTCTCAAATGCATGAGCGCCTTGGCTATTGGTTGTTCAGAGAAATGGGGGTTCCTGCCCCACGATCCGTACATGCGAAATTGAATATAAATGGGCAATATGTAGGCTTATTTGCTTTAACGGAACAGATAGACAATCGGTTTATCAAGGAAAACTATGAGGATGATAAGGGCAATCTGTACAAAGAGATTTGGCCGTTGGGTACGAATGGGATTCCCTACAGTGACCAAGAATATATAGATGCCTTAAAAACAAATGAAGACGATAGCCCAAGTATCGCATTGATCAAAAATTTAGGACAAAGTATAGCGGACGCCGAAGTATCGGCAACACAGGATATTGTTGAGCGGTTTCTAGATATCGATGAAATTATGGCGTATGCCGTTGTCGACCGAACTATTAGACACGATGATGGCCCATTTCATTGGTATTGTAGCGAAGACGATTGTAGCAATCACAATTATTACTGGTACGAAGAACCCAATGAGGAAAAATTACACCTGATTGCGTGGGATCTTGACAATGCTTTTTCAAATATCATAAACGAATCCAACCCAATTACGCCCATCGCAGATCCATGGGGGCAGACATCAAATAATTGCCAACCTTTTCAATACCTTTGGGCAAGGCAATGGTCCGCATCTTGCGACAAGCTTACGGCCACTTGGGTGTCATATGCCGATATATACCAACAAAAAAAGCTTCAACTTCTAAGTGGTCCCATGTCTGATGCTTCTGTAAATCAGCTGTTGGATACTTGGCAAAATCAAATAAAAGAGGCAACAAAAGACGCAAGTGACCTCTATGACGATGCGGTACCTGTAGATGAATGGGAATCTAAAGTCGTGGGATTAAAAAGCCAACTCCAACACGCAAGAAATAAGTAGAAAACGGGCAGCGTACAATTTATAATGGGCCTGACTTCCTCTGCGTAGGCATGCGTTTGCTGTAACGAAAAGCATACATAACTTTGTATAACCAACGAATCAATAGAAAAATAGAAGCGCTAGCGCCTAACGGGGGCTTGTTAGAAAAACGATTTAAATCTGGTCTACATTGATTTCGTTAACAAAGCCTTCTTGTTGTTCTGAATCTTTATTAGGGTGAAAATTAAAAAAAACAAAGAAAGGCACTCTATAAAAACTCTTCCCCAATGCCAATAACTCCAAACAACTAGTTCTTTTTTCAACTCGGTTTCAGTAAGGGCCGCCTGATAAAACAATTCATTCGCCTCCTTAAAATAAAGAAAAAAGGAAGCAACAAAAAGCAGTGCAAAGAAGGAGGAAACGAGCGCAAAATTCAATGCATTTGAATGAATGGTCTTGCAATAAATAGAGATGATAATAGGTATGACGGCCGCTATTAGGGTCAATACGGTATAAAATTGACCTATAGAAGGGCCAAAGTTGGCATAATAGGAATAAAAATCGGTGAAGGACAAAGATTGCCAATACGGAACCAGTAGCAAGCCCTCGGTAATTTGACTTCCAATAAAAATCGAAAAAAGGGTTACGGAAAAAAACAACAAAAACTGTTTCATAAAGAGGTTTAAGCAGATTAAATATAGAGAAATAAAGTCAACGAATACGTCAGAGCAAGCCTATAAAGCACGCTCTTGAAAATAAACAGGATTCGAGTTAATCTCCATTTAAAACGATCAAATCAATCCGATCTTGGTTTTAACATGTTATATGCTTCGCTCAGGTGGTTTTCAATGCCGATTTTCCATAAACCCTTATAGAATATCCAGCCCCTGTATCTCGTGACATTGGATGGAAACTAAAAGGGAGTCGTCTTCGGTTTTTAAAACCGCGAAACTGGTAAGCCAGCGTATGCAAGCTGATCAACTTCTTTTTACCAATACGGTATACTTTACGTAGCTTTAAACTATCTTCCTTGAACAAGTAACAAAACGCTCTGTACCATCTTTAAAAAAATCTAATTGATGTATCTTGCCGGCCTATCTAAAGATGGGAAGTATGGATGCTACTAAAATGCTGACTTTTATTAAAGATGTATTGGAAAATATGCCAGAAGATTGGTTGACACTAACAACACATCGCCTTGATATTTACGAAGAGAAATTGGCCAAAACCCAGTTCTTGGAACAGCTTGAAAGTTTGTTCAATTCCAATAATACGACGGCATCTGCATTGGAAGAATTGCCCACTGCCTATGATTATATCCGCTTGGGACATCCTTTATCCTGTGTGCTCGAATGGGGAATTGCGCATTTAAATCAGCTAAAAGCCGAAAATGTGATCAGTTTTTCGTCAAAGACGATTCCAATTTTAGCAATTCTAAGAAAGAATTTACTGAGCAACAAAGACACCCAAATTCTCTATTCAGGGGATTTACCAGATGTTTTTGATGCAGTAGTGTTGCGACAGGTGTATGGCTACAGATTTGAGCTGAAGCAGCTAATGAAAGGGAAGGCCATTCCAGCGTTTGACGGGAGTACCATTTTTGTTTCACAACAAGAAGAGATTGCGAATGTGGATCTTACGGCAAATGTGGACTTTTTTGTCAACATACACCCTCACTTTGGCAGCGTTCTATCGGTAAATAAGGATCAAGATGAAAACTATATCTCCGAAATTCAGCATGTAAGAAGAAGGGAGACCATTGCGATGACACCGGTCAATTGTCTTGCTGCTTTGCATTTGATCGTTGGGAAATCTTCTTTTGAAGAGAAGAAAAAGAATATGGCAGCAAACAGTGCAGCGGTTTTTGATTCAATTGTGACAATTACGGGGGCCGATACAAAGCCATTGGTGGCTTCAAGTGGTCTGTCCATGCAATATGCCATTATGATGGGACTTGTTCATGATGCGATGGAGAACCATAAGGGAAAGGGAATCAAATTTATTGTTCCTCCCAATTGCTACGGGGGCACAAATGATCAAGCGAGGCGTGTTGCTGCCTGTAGCGATGGCATTGAAGTGGTTGATTTGCTCGTTGACGGTGACAATGATATGGTGAGGAGTATTGATCTGGTTTTGGAAAAAATCGCGAAGGAAGATGCCGTACCCTATATCATTGCTGAAATACCGACAAACCCTAGGGTTGAAGTACCCGATCTGGTGCAATTGCAAGCGGCCTTAAGCAAAAAGCGCACCACCGCAACAGGCGGAATTGCTGTTGATCCAGTGTTTATTTTGGATCAAACATTTTGCCCCAATGTTCATTTTTTAGGAGAAGGAGAAATCCTCTCCACCGTTAGGACCATCTCATATGTCAGCGGATCAAAGTTTCCGAGTGGTGGGCAATGTACCGCTGGTTACTGCGTAGGAAATGAAAAAACAGCAAGCTTGATGGAAAAAATAGAGGTCCATCTAAGGCTTTGTGATAATGAAGCTACAGTGCTTCAAATGGAAATATTGGCAAGGCAGCTGCCCTCAATGAACCAACGAATTGCGGACGCCTATGCCAATACGCGCGATTTTGTAGACTTTATCCAAGCTACATTGCCAGCGGCAAAAATCAATTTCGTATCCTCGGCATTGGCCAAACAAGGCTTCACCCCATCTGTGTTTTCATTGGATCTACCAACAAAAGGCACCACGTCGGAAGAGAAAGAAGCGTACAAAAGAGCATTAAATCATAAGTTGATCCATTTAATGATCACCGAGATACCGAATGAAAGTAAGTATTGCGTAAGCTATGGGCAGTTAAAGGGGTGCTATTGGACGATACCTGCAACTTCTACCCAGGGAACGACAAAAGAAGGTGATAAAGATTATATAGCCCGGGTGGCACTTTCGCCTAAACTAGATCTTGAACGTCATAAAGAGGTCTTTTTAGATTTTGTTGAAGAAATAGCATAAGGGAGTAGGGGGCGTATCTTAACTTCATTTTGTTTTTGAGCGGGTTTTTAGAGCTGTTTTAGATTTCACGATATTTCTAATCTTAAAAAAAATGAATTGATTACGAACTCAAAATCCATCATTTTGGCCCCATTGTCCTTATTCAAGTGCTACTGTCATCTTAATTTTACAACTCAATAGTTCATTATATGAAGGGAGCCTTGTTTCTTTTGATAGCGGTGTTTTTCTGGGCACTTAACTTTCATTTGGGTAAAACTATGATGGCATATGCTTCTCCCAACGTAACCGCTTTTTGGAGGTATTTTTTTGGCGTTGGGACATTATTTATTTTGAGCTATTCTTCTTTCCCGAGCTGGTTAAAAATCAAAGCCAACTGGCAGGGGATATTTTTAGTGGGGTTTGTAGGGTTGTTTGGCTTCATCTATTTCTTTTTTCAAGGATTAAAATACACTTCAGAAATGAACGGGGCACTTATCATCAGTCTTAATCCGGCTACGACCCTGTTGCTGGTCTTTTTCCTTTACAGGCAAAAACCAGATAAGAAACAGGTCATGGGTATTTTATTAGCTTTTATCGGGGTGGTATATCTATTGTGCAAAGGAGATTTTGACGCACTTAGAAATACCGCTTTTAATAAAGGGGATATCTTGTTTTTAATAGCGAATCTTCTATTTGCGCTTCAAAATATTTGGATAAAAAAGTATATGAAAGACTTGGGCAACCTCAGTTTTACTACGCTCACTAATTTCTGCTGCCTGTTAGGGTTCGTACCTTTGCTATTTCTTGAAAACAACTTTTCCATCAATAATTATCCAATGGAATTTTGGATTTCGGGTATTGTTATGGGGGTTTTAGGAACGGCCCTTGCCTATTATAGTTGGAATTATGGTATTGCCAAACTGGGTGCTTCTAAAGGTGCGGTCTTTCTGAACGCAATGCCTCTTTTTGTAGCATTGTTCGCCCTTGTATTTGGCGCACCGCTCATGGGGTATCACATGGTTAGCAGTGTATTGATTATTTTAGGATTGCTATTGGTGCAAGTTAAAAATAAAAGTACTTAGCCGATTTACATAAACGTATCTTGCGGTACTAAAAAGATGTTCCGCTTTCGGGGCAAACTCCTAACGGTTTCCGTAGGCGTTATTCCAACTCGTTACAATCGTTATTATTTGGTAATCAGTAGGTTTTGAAAGCTTGCTAAATGGTTGTTATGCCATAAAATAATATGGGTCCACTACTTTTCCAAAATAGCTTTTACTATGCGGCGTACACCTTCTTCCAATCGGATTCTCGGACAAGCGAGGTTTAATCGTATGTAGCCTTTCGCATTGGCAACAAACATATCCCCACCTTCCAATAACACCCCCGAATTGCGCGCGAAGAACAAGGTTAGGTTTTCATTGCCGGAAAAATAGGCATTCACATTCACCCAAGCCAAATAGGTTGCATCTGGGATTACGAATTTTGCCTGCGGTAAATGGGTGTCCAACACCGTTTTCAAATACTTGAAATTAGCATCCAAATAGTCGGTTAATTCAAGTAGCCAGGCATGACCTTCCGAATAGGCTGCTTGCGCTGCTACGATGCTTAGCGGGTTCTCCACAGGTAGGTAGTTTTCGCTATAGGTCTTTCGCAATGCATCATTTGGGATAACGATATTGGCAAACATATTACCGGCTAGATTGAAGGTTTTACTAGGAGCCATGCAGGTAATGATCTGATCTGAATCAGGAAAAAGACTCGCCATGGGCGTAAAAGAAATATCCTTTCGGAGCAAATCGCAATGAATTTCATCAGATATGATCATTACATCGTTTTTTAAACATACTTCGCCCAACTCCTGCAACTCTTTTTTAGACCATGCTTTCCCAGTGGGATTATGGGGATTACAGAAAATTCCTAACACACATTTCTCATCTGCTGTTTTCTGTCGAATATCCTCCATATCCATATAAAATGTGCCGTCAACCTCGAGCAAATCCGAACAGACCAGCGTGCGGTCGTTGAAGTCTACACTGTGCTTGAAAAAGGCGTACGAGGGGGTAATGATCAATACTTTGTCACCCGGTTTACAGATATGGCCGATCAAATCATACAATGCGGGAATCACCCCTTTGGCATTGACCAAATGCGCCAACTCAGGCTTCCAGCCATAGCGATCTAAGCACCATTGCTGAAAAACCAAGGAATACGTAGGGTCGGCCACTCTGGAATACCCCAATAACGGATGCTCCAATCGTTTTTTCATGGCATTGATAATCTCCGGAGCGATGGCGAATTCCATATCTGCAACCCACATCGGGATAAAATCTGCTTCTTCATAGTTGCCGTTTAGATCTTCATCTACATCAAAAAGATACCCCCGATACCCGGTAAGAGACATGGCATTGGTTCCTTCTCGCTTGATCACTTGATCGAATTGGTAGTTGTTAGTTGACATCTGTTTCAGAAAGTTAGGATATGCAATAATAGTTCGGATAGGCAATACAAACCCTATAAACATACAGAATTTCTAGTATTTTTAAACGAACCCATGCGAACTTGACCTGTGTGAGCAGGTGATGAAGTGCTTACGCACCATTTTTCGGCAGGCACTAAGGTGGGATCTACATTTCAATAATAGAACTTAAAAAAGCGTACCCATTTGGCGTACGCTTGTATTGTTGTGTA
Organism: uncultured Flavobacteriaceae bacterium; assembly: GCA_938020445.1. Lineage (GTDB taxonomy): Bacteria > Bacteroidota > Bacteroidia > Flavobacteriales > Flavobacteriaceae > Pelagihabitans. Next base: position 11,477 of record CALIIC010000063.1, read on the forward strand.
TTCGCTCTGGTAACACGCCAGCTGAAATTGAAAGCTTGCCGGTCGGCACATCAATCATTGCTATTTTTGGCTGTGCACCTACTACTAATTCTGTGAATGGGAATTATAGACTTTTCCGCTGATCAACCATTTGCCATCTTCCTTGTAAAGCACAAAAAAATCTGTAAATCGCAGACCGTTCCAATCAATGAATTCTACTTTGGCGGCAGCGGCAGGTCCAGAAATATCTATGCATGCAATTTGATGTTTAACATTCTCGGAAGGACTACCAGATGCTACCGCTTCGCCAAATTGATCGGCAGTCATATTATATAGTTCGCCGTCAATAGAACCTACAATATGTGCATGGTCATAAAATGCGGACCGGCTCAACTTTCCATCACTGGTCCGTGCACTTTCAATATACGGTTGAAGCGCTTTTACAATTTCTTGGTACTCGTTAAAACTTTGTAAATCACTATTTTTCGTTTCCATTTTTTCTATTGTTTTTATTGAATTATGAGATTTGTTTCCTTCTTTTTGAGCAAAAGAGGAATGGGTAATAAAAAGTCCGATAAAGAGGATAAATACGTTATTCATGTTGCTATATTTAGCACTTGTTAAACATTGAATTATGTTGGTTTTCATACTGCTATCATTCTTTTAAACAAAAGTATGATCTGGGTATGGAAGGGGTATGGAAAAAAAGTTCGATTGTATGGATTTCTAGCTCAATGCCTTTGGCTATTCCGAAATCTCGTTGGAGAGACACCTGTGTTGTTTTTGAAAAATCTTGTGAAATACAAGGGGTCATTAAAACCGATTTCATACGCAATTTCACTTATGGATATATCGGTGATACTAAGAAGTTCCTTCGCTTTATCAAGCTTTTTGTTGTTGATGAAATTGGTAGGCGTATCATTGAACTCTTTCTTAAATTCTCTTTTGAACGATGAAAGACTCATGTTACAAAGGGTGGCCAACTCTTTGGTGTTCAAGTTTGAATATAAGTGCAGTTTAATGGTTTCTTTGAACCTAATTGATTTTGTTGAGTACAGGTCTGAAACCAATTCTTCGATAGATTTGATGTTTTTGGACTGTACCAATAACAAAATCAACTCCTTGATTTTTAATTCTAACAACGCATCGTTAACCAGCAAAGGGTTATTAAAATAGAAGTCTAAAGATTCAATGAATTTGGAAATAATAGCACTCGAGGCAACTATTTCACTTTGATCACCTGCACTCCTTTTTTCAATTAAAGCTGGTAATTCCTTTATGTATATATTTTTTAGTAAATCTGGATATAAGTGTATTATGACCACCTCAATTTCTACATCGTCTGTTTGTTTAAGAATGTCCAAAAAATGGCTTCCGCATTTTAGGAGAACCGCTTCTTGGCCTTTCAATTGAATGCTTTTATCTGATGATAACAACTTGGGAGCCCTGTCTTTGAAGTATATAAAACAGCCTCTATTTTGAAAATTACCATGGTACTTTAAAGGTGCCTTGAATTTTATTTTTTCTATAAGGACGATATCATGGTATTCGAAAGTGACGCGATTGTCGATCATTTGATCATTTTGAAATGGTTCCTTTTCATAAAGTACCTATATGCCTTTACAAGGTACCCGATTTCTACTTTAATACCAACTTGATCAAATAACGCTCTTGAATAAACCATCAATGGTATATTTTGCCCTAATAAGAAACGATCCTTCGCCTTTCGTTGTCTAAGCTTAAAAAAAACAGCGGGTCCTACATTCTTCTAGTCGGTTTTTCTATTTTCAATCAACCGGTGAGCCGGCGTTTGTTTCAAGCCACAAATCCTAATTTTCATATCAAAAGTAATTTTTGATCAGTATTTAGTGAAAAAGTGTTTTGTTTGTATCTCTTTAACATTCAAAGATGAACGATCCTATCAATACAAATCTAGGTTGTGTGGTTTACACAGAAATGGCCAACGGAATTACAGCTGAGTGGATGTACACTAAAAATGGTGAGGCAACTTATGGAAGTGGAATTGGAATACGCTTGACTGAAGTAAACAAAAAAAGAAGGTTTGAAGGAACATTCGAGATTACGTACCTTGATGCAAGCGGTACAGAATCGCCAAAGCTACAGTTGATTATTTCATATGAAACCGGCTTTTACAAGGTACGTTGGATGAATAATGAAAAAATTACCGAGGTAGGGGCAGGATTCGAAAGAGATCAGAAACTACTCGTTAGTTATACGGAAGTAAACTAAAATCAAACGTTTTGCTAAGTATAAAATAACTACTTAAACAGCGCGCGGGCGGTAATTGGTTTACAATGTATAACAGCGTATTTTGTAACCATAAATGTGCAACATTGAAAGTCCTAAACATTCATAAAAGAATCATCGATCAGCCTAAAAGCAAAATTGTAGAAATACTTGAAACCCTCTCTACTGAAAACGATCAGCTTTGGCCCAAGGAACAATGGCCCGCAATGAAATTTAAAGGCGGCATTCAGGTAGGGGCAAAGGGTGGTCATGGCCCCATACGCTATTCGGTAGAAAAGTATGACCCCAATGAAATCGTACAGTTTCGATTTTCAAGGCCTTTAGGGTTCAATGGAATTCATAAATTGGAACTAAGGGAGCTAGAAAACCAACGGACCGAAGTAAAACATACCATCGACATGAATACAGAGGGGAAGGGGACCTGGCTGTGGATTTTTACGGTACGTTCGCTGCACAATGCCCTTATTGAAGACGGTTTTGATAAATTGGAAAACCATTTTTCCGAAGTCCCAAAGAAAACAGAATGGAATAGGTGGGTGAAAATACTGCGGCGCCAGTTACAGAAAAAGAAAAGGAGACCAAGTACGAATAGCGCTGGTTCATGATGGCAAGGTTGATGAATGGGAACTTAAAAAAACGCTGCCGAAACAAAAAAATAAATCGCTCTTATTATCGGATCTATTCTAAAACTAAATACCTAATCATTTTGAAGTGTATTTCAAAGAAATTACAACTACCATATGAAAAAGAGTGTAATCGCCGTATTCACATTCTTACCCTTTCAAAACCCATGGTAATTCGCCCAAATCGGTAATTACTGCGGTAGGGGCAAAGCCCCATGTGTCGAAAACCGCAGCAGGGGACCGTTGTATCCAAACAGCTCTCATGCCATACGAAATAGCGCCCATGACATCAAATGGGTTTCCTGAAACCAACCAGGTATGTTCTTTTTTTGAACTTGTACGTATATTAAAATGCTCGTACACAACGGGGTTGGGTTTAAACATTCTGGTATCCTCTACACTTACCACTCCGTTAAAAAGCGACCTTAGTCCCGCATGGTGCAACAGTGTTGAGACCGCTTTTGCACTCCCGTTCGAAAAGGCGTATTTGGCATAGGCTTCTTTCGGTAATTTTTCCAAAGCGGCTTCGACATCCTGAAAAGCCGGTAGTACTTTATAGGCGTCCATAAGCGTTTGGATTTGATCTTTTTCAAGGGGTCTCTTGAAAAGCAGGCAGCAATAATCCAATGCTTCCCGGGTAACCACCGAGAAATCAACAAAAGTGTTCATGGCCGCCCGTCGAAAAGAATATTCAAGTTGCTTATGACGCCATTCGCGCATAAAACGGCTGGCATCGCTACCGATCATCGGTTCCAGTTTCTCGAACACACCTGCCGTATTGATAAGTGTTCCGTATACATCAAAGGCGAGCGTTGGTTTCATAGTGCTGGTTTTATTAGTGATGCTTCCAGTTTTCAGGGTCCTCGTTTGCACTGGGGGAGAGGCCAAGGGTATCTCCCTGCGTGGTGATTCCCAACCCCAATACACTTCGATTGACATAATTGAAATAGCTGGTCACTTGGTTGATCTCAAGAATCTCTCCTTGGGTAAAACCATGGCCTAGCAAGGTTTGAAAATCCGCTCGGGTCATCCCGTGCAAATCACAGGTTAATTTTTTTGCGTAGGCCATTCCACTATCAAACTGGGAGCCGAAAAACGCAGTATTCTTTCCTTCTTTTATTTTCTTCAGAAACACTGCCGCTTTTTTATCATCGTTCAGCAGTCTTTTCAAGCCTTCAAAATGATGATCCACGCAATAAGAACATTGGTTTAAGGAACTCACATATACCCCTAGTGCCTCTAGATACCATTTTGGTAAGGTATTGCCTGTATGGTGTAGCACACTTTTGTAAAGGGTCATATGCCCTTGCAGGGTGTGAGGGCGCAAACTGTGAAGCTGTAAAACATTATCGACCTTATTGTCAGGCCCTTTTACCCGTTCGTATATGCTTTTTAGTTTTCCTTCAGCTGCATGGTAATCAATGGTTTTTATCCAACTCATAGTGGTCTATTTCTTCTACAAACCTAAGATACTTTTTTAATTCTAGTTCCACATTCTTTCTTCAGTTGGCATATGTCAAGACTGAAAAGCGGGCTTGGAAAATACACTAGGAACTAGTGGCAGACTTATGAATCAAGATCGGCTATTTTACGAAGAATGGTCTGCCGCTCATGTTCGGAGGTAGTCAACTGCAAAGCGGCTTCAAGATGTGTTCGTTGTAGGTCCGGATCAATCCCCGTATAAAGCTCGGCCAACAATAAATGATACAAAGGGTTGTCCTTCAAATTTATTTTTAAGGCTTCTGTCAAGGCTTTTTCCTTTCCCCTTGCCTTGGAAAGGGCATAGGTACGGTTCAATGCGATTATGGGCGAATATTTCAATTGCAGCAATTGGTTGTACAATTGTAATATGTGCTCCCATTTGTTTTCTGACTCTTCTATCTGTGCATGGTGGTAGGCAATAATAGCCTCGAGATGGTATTCGGTAATGACCTTTCCATTGCTCGATTTATGCAAGAATTCCCGCCCTTTTTGAACCAATTCCTGATTCCATTCCGCTCGGTTCTGTTCGGCGTACATTACCTGTTCTCCTTGTTCATTGGTACGGGCTTCGAATCGGGAGGCATGAAAACAGAACAGGGACATCAAAGCATTTGCTTGCGGACTATTCGTTGGTGGATAGTTCAGTACCAAATACGCAAGCCGCATGGCTTCTATACAGAGTTCTTTTCGCAGGCTTTTTTCAGAAGTGGTCGAGTAATACCCTTCGTTATAGAGTAAGTACAATACGGAGAGCACATTGTTCATGCGACCTTCCATCTCTTTCTCGGATGGAATTTCTAAAGTAATTTTTTGGGTCCTAAATTTTTCCTTAGCGCGTTGCAGCCGTTTATTGATCGTTTCTTTATTGCTGAGGAACGCCTTTGCAATTTCTTCGATACCAAAACCGCATAGAATTCGGAGCGCCATGGCAATCTGTCCCTCGACCGAAATCAATGGGTTGCATACCGCGAACAACATCTGTAATTGGCTGTCCTTGATATTGGGTTCCGAAAGATCAATGGCTATTTCATCCAATGTATTGTTCGAATGAATCAGCGAAGGCCGTATTTTTTCACGGAACAGCAGTTCGCGTCGAAAACCATCTTTCGCCTTGTTTTTCGCTACTTGGTACAACCAGGCCTTGGGATGTTCCGGAGTGCCTTTGAGTCCCCAGGTTTCGGTAGCTTTTAGAAAGGTGTCGCTGGCAATATCTTCAGCTAGGGCAATATGGGCAAGACCAAATGTTTTACAGAGCACAGCAACAATTTTACTGTATTCCGTTCGAAACAGATGCGGTATGAGCTCTTGGTTGGACATACGGTGTTCTTAAAAAAACGAATGCGAGTTTAAACGTAGTCGAGAACGCGCGTAGGTATGTTCGCTCTGATTACGTTCAAACTAACAGTACTATATATGACTGGCTTACATATCGAAAACCATTACATCGCGCACTTCTACCTTTCCACCCGGGATCGATAGGGTAGGGCAGCCTTTGGATAAACCGACGGCCTCCTCCAAATTATCGGCCTTGACGATGATATACCCGCCAACAAGTTCTTTGATTTCAGCATAAGGTCCGTCTGTGACTGCTCCATCTGCATGTACCGTCTTTCCTTGGTGACCAAGTGCGTTGGTACCGACAAATTTACCTTGGGCGGCAATACCGCCAATCCAATCTTGCCAAGTTTGTACCATTGCTTGCATTTCCTCTGGAGAGGGCTTTGGAGCGTCGCTTTGTTCCGTTCTGAAAAGCATCATGAATTCTTTCATATCACTATGTTTTTTTAGGATTATATGCGTAAGACGATTGGAAAATACCAAATAGGACATCCTAACTTCTAAAATAGGTTTTTTTAAGCATTTTCAAGCCTTTCAAAAAACAAGGATAAAAAAAGGGATACATTGATGAAGTGTATCCCTTTTTGATCTTGTGTTTAGGTAGCCTTTTATTGAAGGCTAAAGGTCTGCTCTGTTGTTCGGAAACGTTTGCTGTCCCTGAGCTTTGAAAGGAACATGAATTTTTTAGATTCCGTTGGGTATTGATTGATGAAGGTATTCATGACGTTCTTTTTTGATGATTGATGTGAAATACAAATCGTGATTAGCGATTAAAGTTCCGATACTGGGCCCATTGTGCCCTCTTGCTAGTTCTAAAAGAAGAAAAATATTGTCCTGTTTTAGATTCCGTTGCTGTTTTTGTGATTGATGCTTTCATAATTTCTTGTTTTTTGATATTGTGGATAGTTGTTATTTGCTAGGGTTGATTAGCGACTAAAGTTTCTGTAGCCGGCCCATTGTACTCTTTTACTATTTCTAAAAGAAGAAAAATATTGTCCTGTTTTAGATTCTGTTGCTGTTTTTGTGGTTGATGCTTTCATAATTTCTTGTTTTTTGATGTTGTTGATAGATGTTGTTTAAAAATGCGATTAGCGACTAAAATTTCTGTAACCGGCCCATTGTACTCTTTTGCTATTTCTAAAAGAAGAAAAATACTGACCCGTTTTAGATTCTGTTGCTGTTTTTGTGGTTGATGCTTTCATAATTTTTTGTTTTTTGATGTTGTTGATAGATGTTGTTTAAAAATGCGATTAGCGACTAAAGTTTCTGTAACCGGCCCATTGTACTCTTTTACTATTTCTAAAAGAAGAAAAATACTGACCCGTTTTAGATTCTGTTGCTGTTTTTGTGATGGATGCTTTCATAATTTTAAGTTTTTATAAGGTTTGTATTGTTGTTTTCTAAATGACTTACACTTACTAGACGACGAAAGTTTTGTTTTGTTACAGTACTATGCATAAAAAGGTACTATTTTATATAAATTTTAACAATTCCCTTTTCTATAGTGATGCTGAATCCGTATTAAGTAATTGACATTCAGAATGTTAAAAGAACATGTGTTTTTTTGACTCTCATACTAAAGACTCGTGTTTTTTTGAATAGTTACAGTTTGGTCAATTTTTTTTTAATCGAGATTAGCTGAAAGGGTATCATAGGTACCTTGTATTATGTATGCAATACCTTATATATAAATAGGAGAGAAGCAGTACCTGTCAATTTGTAATTTTTGTATGGACGGTGAGCCATATATTACTTATTTTTAAGACCGAATGTTGCATCCAAGAAATAGACGTTATTTAAAACAGATTCTTCCTTTCCCTATTATGTGGTTGGTTTTTGGGCTCGTATTCGCTTTTATTGAATATGGGATTTTGGGACCAAATGCCGATATGTACCCCGCAACGGGCAACGCTTATAATTTCGCAGACGGACTTTTAGTTATTATAATAAGTAGTTTGGTAATCGGTTCTTTACAGGGCTGGGTCGAGGTGATTTGGTTGCGAAGGAGATTTGACCGTAGGGCATTGTGGGTGAAAATTGTTTTGAAAACGATTTTCTACATGGGCTTCTCGATATTTTTTCTTTCTCTGGTTGCATTGATCAACGGTCTCATCAACCAACAGGGAGCTGGGTGGGAAGCAGTTTTAACCGATTTTAAACGATTTGCCGACAGTTTCGCGTTTTGGAGTGTAATGCTCTATGTAGCCATGGCGCTGAACTTCGCTTTGTTCTTTTCTGAAATCAATCAATATGTAGGAGATGGGGTGCTCTACAATTTCTTATTCGGGAAGTACCACCGACCCAGAACCGAAATACGCATTTTTATGTTTCTTGATATGAAAGCGTCTACCACGATTGCCGAAAGTTTGGGGCATTCCAAATATTTTGAGCTATTGAAGGATTACTACGCCGATATGACCAATCCTATTTTGGAGACCGCTGGGGAGATCTATCAATATGTAGGAGATGAAATCGTGGTTTCATGGCCTTCTGAAGCAGGGGTCAAGGATAACAATTGCATTCGCTGCTTTGAGAAAATTTCGAGAAGAATTTCTAAAAAAGCAGATAAATACATAGCGGCCTATGGCCTTGTGCCTGAATTCAAGGCCGGGTATCATATTGGCGAGGTGACTACTGGTGAAATCGGAATCATAAAAAAAGATATCATATATACGGGCGATGTTTTGAATACCACGGCCCGTATTCAACACGAATGCAATACCTACAACGCCAGTGCACTTATTTCTGGAGCTTTGTTAGAGGAATTGCAAAAAGAAGATCCGATTTCAATAACCGAAATCGGGAGACTTACCTTACGAGGTAGAAAAGAACCGATACGCTTGCACAGTGTGGTGTTTTGATAAAAACTTACCTCAGGGAACTCCACACCTTTTCTATTAATTTTTTGGTCGTTGCAATACCATCGGGTTCCGATAGGCGCTCCCCCTCATACTCGATACCGATATGACCATCAAATTCGGAATTTTTTACGATTTCCAGCAATTTGTGAAAATCCAATTGTGTTTCGTTTCCATCTGAATCAAAATAATACGACTTTGCGCTAACGCCTTTGGCATAGGGTAAGAATGTTTTCAAACCCTCCATTGGGTCGAAACTATTGGTACATTGTTTCAAGGGGTCAGTGCTTCCCCATTCTTCATTTAAGCACCAATTTCCAAAATCGGGCAGGGTACCGAGAAAAGGATTGTTAACCTGCTGAATGATACCCACCATAAAGTGGGCATTCGAAGTATGCAATCCATGGTTCTCAAGGAGAACATGAATGTTTTCTTTTGCCGCATATTCCGTTAACCTGCCCAGACCATCTACCAAGGATGCTTCCAAGTCATCGGGACTTCCTGTTCCAAAGGCATTCACACGAATAGAGTGGCAGCCCAATAATTTGGCCGCATGCACCCATTTGTAGTGCGCTTCCACACTTATGGTACGTTTGTTTTTGTCTATGTCCCCGAGCTGTACTTCCTCATCTACCATCATCAATAGACTCTCAACCCCATGATCATTCGCTTTTCGAGCCATTTCGTTCCAAAAAGATTCATCGGAGGCTTGAGTAGTATAAAACTGATTTACATATTCTACCGCATTGATGCCGTAGGATTCTTTGGCATCCCTGGCAAAATTAACAGCTTTAAGCTCCCCTTTTTCAAGAGCTCTATGCAAAGACCATTGCGCCAGCGATAGCTTTAATTCAGACATAGGGAGTGTATTTGAGTGTTGATTTTTTCCAAAAACAAGCGGTGACGGAAAGGCCATGGCAGCAAACCCCAAACAGCTATGTTTAATAAATTTCCTTCTAGATTCCATAAATAAGTACTTCCGATGAACAAGATACTAAAATGATTTTCATTAGTTGAAAGGCTCCTAAAAGAGCTTTTAATAGATTTAAATAGTATTACTATCTTTAAGTAATGCAACCAAAAGGATACCTTCATCAAATTCACCCTGTACTACCGGTAAAAGATGTGGTAGAAGCGCTTGATTTCTATGTGAACCGTCTTGGCTTTAAAATAGGCTTTGCCGATGACGCCAAAAAACCCACTTACGCCGGAGTATTGCGAGATGGCATTGAAATACATCTGCAATGGCACGATGCAAAAGAGTGGGAGGTTGCCGTAGATCGCCCTATGCTGCGAATCGTTGCCCAACATATAGAAAGTCTTTACGAAGAATTTGCCGATAAAGATGTTTTTCATGGGCATACTCTATTGCGAGAAACTGCCTGGGGTACCGTGGAGTTTGCATTCTATGACCCCTTTAAGAATGGGTTGACCTTCTATCGAGATGTTTAGTTCAGGGGTACAAAGACCACCAGCAAGGCCTGTATGATAAAGAACAACAGAAATGGTATAAACAGGTACCCCATCACATCCCTTGCCTGTATCCTTACCCCTTTGGCCATGATGGGAATGACGAGCAGCAAATAAAATGGCTGTAACATATTACTCAAACTTTCCCCATAGGCAATAGAGATTGATGCCCTTGCCATCATTGCGGTTACCTCGGTTTCTGGAAGCCCACTACCGATTTCCTTGACAGCTTCGATCATTCCCGGACCGACCACGGCGAATTCCCCGCCAGCCGAAGGGATGGCAAAATTCACAAAACCGCCCGTTAAATAAGCGAAAAAGGGATAGGAATCAATCGTAGCCACAGAAGCGAGGGCGGCTGCCAGTTTTTCGCCCAATCCTGTATAGAGCATTATTCCCATAATACCGGCATAAAAGGGATATTGGAACAAAACTCCTGAAATATTGGCACTCGCCCTTTTCATGGCAATAACATACCGTATGGGGGTTTTGTGCAGCAAAAGGCCTAAAATCAAAAAAATAAAAATCATAATGTTGAAATTCAAGTCGAGTCCTTTCGTTCCAAAGTGATAGACGATATAACAGATGCCCATCAGTACAATAAATCCTTGAAGAATGATACTGTTATTTAGTTTGTCGGAAACAGACTTTTTTACCAACTGCATATGGGCGGCTTCCTCTGCAATACTCAAAGTATCGGTTTCAGAAGTTCCTTCGAGCAGATCATGCAACTCTTTTGGGTTCTTGTGTTTCGGGGCCAATAAGAGCATCATAATCGGGGCGCCGACAACGACCAAAAGAATCATTGCAAAATTCAAGTAAGAGCCCAATGTATAGGCAGTAGGAATGACAGCATCCAAAATACCGGCTTCGATTAGAAAGTTCTTATCCGTATTCAGTAACAGGGGAATAGAAGAGGAAAGCCCTAAGACCCAACTGTTCATTGAAAAATAGACACAGGCGACCAGAAATGGGTAGTGAATGCCTTTGACCCTTGCCGCCAATTCCCTAGCAAGTACCGCGGTGATTACCAACCATCCAAAACTCACCAAGCACAACAACATGCCGATCAGCACCACGAAAAAATATACCTGGCGAGGGGTGTTGACGTACCTCGTAAGCCAATCTATACCCTTATTGATAACGGGGCTCAAGGCAATTGAAAACCCTGTAATAATAATGAGCACGATTTGCATTCCAAAGGCCAAAAGGTCGAAAAAACCATCGTACCAAGAAGTAATTACTTCCAGAGGGGAAGCGGCCGTCCATACGAGCGCACATAAGGAGACCAGAAGCGTTAATAAAATTGCAAACACAAACGCATCGGGCATGTACTTACGAAAAAGTACGGTTGATTTTTCCCCAAGTTTTCCGATCATTTTCGAAATGTATTATTGACCGATTACAATATTCGGTATTTGTTCCTCTACAATTTCACCATTTTTTTCAAATACGTGGTAGGCATGGTTTTCCGTATCGAGCGAAACACCTTGTTGCACCTTTCCATTTAGAAAGTGAATTGCAGCACGATCGTCGCAGGCATACCCTTCGGAAAGAGCCCCCGTTAGGATGTTTTTATGGTACAAAGGTCTTCTTGATTTTTCTGAATTGTAATGTGGACAATGACTTTTATCGATAAAACCCATGCCTTGCACAATGCTCAGTTCTTTGGGGCGCGAATCGGTGGTGCCCGCATTGAACCAACAAAGAGAACCTGCGCTTCCACCACCCATAACGACCCCCTGATCGTACGCTTGCTTTAATAGTAGATCAATTCCCTGTGCCTTCCAAATCGCCAGCATGTTCAGAGTATTGCCGCCACCTACGATAATAGCGTCCATCTTACCAATGATTTCTGCATAGGTTTCTTGCTGGCTGTACGAACTTATCCAGACCTTTAAGACATGCGGTTGTACGTTCAGCTGGGAACACACTTCATGAAAAGAATCTATATAAGCCGTATCATCCCCACTTGCAGTGGGTATAAAACACATATTCGGTTTTGACTTGCCCGTTAATTCGGCAATGTAATGTAAAAATGGCCGGGTATGTCTGCCGCTTCCATAAATGAATAATTGCTTCGTCATGGTGGTTTTCTTGCAAATTACAATTTACGACTCATTTTTAGCGGATCCTCCGGT